>JAOZMT010000113.1 GCA_029934175.1 Victivallales bacterium
TTTAATATCAAATTTTCTGATAATTAGTGGAGTCTCATTTGGATTTTTCTTTTTTACTTTGGGAGTTCTGAGATAAAGAAATAAAATCAATCCTGAAAATCCTGTCAAATACATATATATTGCACACTTCGCAAAAGCCGAGCAAGAGCTCAGCGTTCCCAGATGTGGTTAAAATAATTTTAAAAATTAGACTATTTTATTAGGTTAAAAAAGACTTTACCTTTTTTGTTTTCTGCTATTAATGAAAACTTTTTCCTTACCTTATAAATAGCATTCTTTATGTCTTCTCTATTTTTTATTACTTTTCTACCTATAGCTAAAATTATCATATTAGGTTTTATACCAACATCATCAGCCTTAGAACCTTTTATAATTTCTTTTATAACTATTTTATTTTTCCCTTCAGTTATAAGGATTCCATATTCAAAAAGAGGTTGATTTTCATCAATCTCTATTCTCTCATCTCCTTTTTTTTCATTTTTTCTTTGTTTTATAAGTGTTATATTGAAAGATAATTCTTTTGCATCTCTGATTAAAGTTATTTTAATTTTATCATTTGGTCGATATTTTAGAAATCTTTTCTGAAAATCTTTTAAATTAATTATTGGTAAATTATTAATCTTTGTAAAAACATCACCTTTTTTAATCCCTGCTTTTTCTGCTGGATTATCTTTATAAACTTTATGAATAAAAACACCTGCTGTAATTTTTTTCTTTTGAGCATTATTTAAATCAGAACAATCAACACCCATCCATGGTCTAATAACCTCTCCATATTTTATCAATTGGTGTAAAATATCCTTTGCAAGATTACTTGATATAGCAAACCCAATACCACTATTGGTTCCATTTTTGCTATAGATTAGGTCATTAACCCCTATGACTTTGCCACTAATATCTAATAACGGACCTCCACTATTACCAGGATTGATAGATGCATCTGTTTGAATAAAATCTTCATAAGTATTTGCATCAAGCATTCGTCCTTTTTGGCTGACAATACCAACTGTCATACTAAAATCTAAACTAAAAGGAGCTCCAATTGCAATAGCCCATTGTCCAACTTTAACTTTACTTGAATCTGCTAATTCTAATATTGAAAACTCTTTTTTTGAGTTACCATCTGCACAACTCGCAATATCTATTTTAAGAACAGCTAAATCTGTTTTAAAATCCTCACCAATAATTTTAGCTTCATACTCTTCTTTATTTTGTAACTTGACTATAAGCTTATAACAATTTTTTATAACATGGTTATTTGTCAATATATAACCGTCTTTTGTTACTATAAAACCTGAACCGTGACCAGAAGTAATTATTTCTTTTTTACCATCTTTTTCAACTTCTTCTTTTCTTTCTATTACAACCACTGCAGGTAAAGATTTTTCTGCAATAGATATAAATTCATTTTGCAAATTAAGAATTGGCGAATTTGTAGATGCATAAAGGTTAGCACATATACTAAAATATAAAATAAATTTTAACATTAGATTTCTGTTAGCCTCCCCCCGAGTTTAGTTAAATTATTTGCTAAATTTTCATAGCCACGAGATATCATTTTTGTATTATGTATAACGCTTGTTCCATTTGCACATAACGCAGCAATTACCATTGCCATTCCTGCTCGGATATCAGGACTAGACATCTCTGAGCCTATTAACTTGCTTGCTCCAGAAACAACAACCCTGTGTGGATCACATACTATTACATTTGCTCCCATTTGAATGAGTCTATCTACAAAATACATTCTACTTTCAAACATCTTCTCAAAAAATAAAACTGACCCTTGTGCTTGTGTAGCCATGACAATAGTGCAACTCATCATATCTGAAGGATACTGTGGCCATGGTCCATCCGATATAATAGGTATAGCATTGCCTATCTCTCTAGGGATAATTAATTCTTGCCCTCCTGGTAAAAATATCTCATTGTTTTTTAATTCAAAGTGAATACCTAATTTTTCAAAGATTCTTCGTGTCATCCAAAAACACCCCAATTGAACACCTGTAATCTTCATTTCTCCGCCAGTCGCAGCTGCCATAGCAATAAAACTGCCTGCTTCTATATGATCTCCTATTATAGTATGTTCTGCTCCATGTAATTTTTTCACGCCATTAATAGTTAATGTATTAGTTCCTAAACCAACAATATCAGCCCCCATTTTATTGAGTAAATCACCTAAATCATGAACATGAGGTTCTGCTGCTGCATTACGAATAATAGTTTTCCCTTCAGCTAAGACTGCGGTTGTCATAATATGTTCTGTTGCTGTAACACTTGCTTCATCAAGAAACAAATCTCTTCCTATCAATTTGTTTGACACTTTGAATTCAAAAGGACTTTTTTCTGATATAATATCAACGCCTAAAGAAGAAAATCCATAAAAATGTGCATCAAGTCTCCGTCTTCCGATAGCATCTCCTCCAGGAGAATAAATTTTTGCACAACCACATCTACTCAAAAGAGGGCCTGTAAACAAAAAAGAGGTTCTAGTTTTAGAAGATAAATCACTACTAATTTCGGTTGTTTTAATATTTTTTGCTTGAATAGAAACTGTATTGTCATTTATTGAAATATCTGCTCCTAAATGCTCAGCAATTTCTAGCATAGATCGCACATCGAGAATATTTGGCATATTATGGATAATCACTTTTTCATCTGTAAGGATTGAAGCAGCTATAATAGGTAATGCAGCATTTTTATTTCCTTTAACTTTTATCTCTCCAGATATTGGAACTCCGCCTTCTATTTTAAAACTATTTTTCATCTTTTTATCCTTGTGTTTTTTTAGTTATATCAAACAATTTTGACTATAAACCTTTATTTTGTTGCTTATATTAAATATTTCAGAAAAAGTTCGCTCTCTTTTTTCTTTAACTTATACTGCAAACGGCTGAAAAATAAACTTCCTAAAAGCGCAAACAACAGCTCTTTTTAATTTTATAAATAATTGGTTACTTCTAGTAGCCAAGAATTTATAAAATCAAAAACATCAATTGTTATCATCTTTTAAAAAGTATATTTTTCAACCGTTCACAGTATATCAGCAGAAATATCTCTTTCATTTTTGTGTGAAAATACTATATGCTTTGTTTGCGATTTATGCAAATAATAAATTACTGCACAATTCGCAAATTTCAAGGTTTATAATGAGAAAGTATAATAAAAACATTTTTCACTAGATTTTGCAAAATGGAATTTAGAAACTAATGAACTTGAATAAAAAGAACAGGTTAATTCGTCTTTAAATAAAGTATGATACAGTTTTACTCCAAGGCTATATAGAAAAATTCATTCTTATGAAAAATAAAAGCTATACTAATTTACACCTAAAAGATTGAGTCTCTTATAGATTCAATCTTATGCAAAAAAGTATTTGTCTAATCATCACTATTTCCCATTATTCTTAATATACTTAAAAATAGGTTGATTATATCTATGTAAAGTTCTGCTGCACTATCAACAGCATTATCTATCGTTCTAGGAATAGAATTTGCACGCCCCCAATCATAGCCAATGTATCCACAAAATATAATTGCAGTTATCCAATCTAAAATCCCATTATGAGTATTGAAAAATATAACCTCTATTAATTCTATAATTATCACTGCGATTAGTGCAATTGACAAAGCACCTATTATTTTTTTGAAAAATATTGGAAAAATAGTTCCTAAAACCATCATTAAAAATGTAACTGATCCAGTAACTCTAATTGCATTTGCAACTAACTCAGGCGAATAACTCGCAACTGCAAAGTTGATTGATATTCCAAATGGGAAAACGACAAAGTTATATCCTATAAAACTAACTATAGGATTAGATGATTTTGAGAATAAAAATACACCAAAGAAACTAGATGCTAAAAAGCCTATAATTATTACAAAATATGGTATTTTGTATAACAATTCTATTGGTATAGCTTTAACCATAACCCAATTTAGCAAGAATCCCCAACAAAGCACTAATCCAATAATTGCATTATATAAATTACTACTAATTCTTTTTCCAGGACTATCATATTCTGTTCTTTTATAAACATCACCCATTTTCATATCTCCTTAATTTTAATTGATTTTTTTATATTCTGATATTTAATATAACCTAAACAACTCCTTGTTTCAAATTTATTTTAACAATTTTTAAAGAATATTGAACTATTATTTGCTTTTATTTAAAATTATGTTATATTTAAAAATAAGAAACATAAGTTTACAAAAAAGGATTATATAAAATGACAAGAAAAAAGTGTATAGTTATTGCAGATGTTGGCATTAATCACAATGGTGATTTAGATATTGCAAAGCAATTAATTGATGGTGCTGTAAAAGCTGGTTGCGATGCTGTTAAATTTCAAAAAAGGACTATAGAGAAGGTTTATTCTCAAGATGATTTAAATAAAGAGAGGCAAAGTCCTTGGGGCAATACAAATAGAGACCAAAAAAATGGAATTGAATTTGGTAAAGAAGAGTATGATGAGATAAATGCCTATTGCCAAGAAAAAGGCATAGACTGGTTTGCATCTGCTTGGGATATTGAGAGTCAAGATTTTCTAAAAGAATATGATTTAAAATATAATAAAGTTGCATCTGCTATGTTGACACATAGAGAACTATTAGAAAAAATAGCTTCTGAAAAAAAACATTCATTTATTTCAACTGGAATGAGCACTATTGAAGAAATCACAAAGGCGTTAGATATTTTCAAAAAAGCAAAGTGTTCTTATGAAATTATGCATTGCAATAGTATTTATCCTGGACATCCCAAAGACGCAAACTTAAATGTTATTAAAACCTTACAAGATACATTCAAATGTGATGTTGGTTTTAGTAGTCATCAAGTTGGAATTATTCTTCCTCCTGTTACAATAGCTTTAGGCGTTACTTCTATTGAGGCACATATCACTCTTGATAGATCGATGTATGGCTCTGATCAAGCAGCTTCAATTGAAGTTCCTGGTTTTATAAAGATGCTTAATTATATTCGTTCTGCAGAAGTTGCTATGGGTATATCCGATAAGGTTGTTGATGAGCAAGAAGAAAAAATGAAATTAAAACTTAGACAAGTTAATACGCTATAATTATGAATATTTTAACAATTATACCTGCAAGAGGTGGTTCAAAGGGAATAAAAGGGAAAAATCTAATTTCTATTATGAAAGCTCCTTTATTATATCATACCATAGAAGATGCAAAAAATTCATCATTAATAAATAAAATAGTTGTTTCGACTGATGATGATTTGATTGCACAAGTCGCAAAAGAAAGTGGAGTTGAAGTTATAATGCGTCCTGATGAACTGAGTAATGATATATCGTCATCTGAAGATGCTTTAAATCATGTAATTAACACCCTCAAGCAAGAAAATTATATTCCTGAATTGATTGTTTTTTTACAAGCTACTTCTCCTATAAGAGATGATTCTGATATTGACAATGCAATTAAACTCCTCATAGAAGAAGAAGCTGACTCACTATTTTCTGGTCGTCTTGTGCATGGTTTTATGTGGGAGGAAGATGAAGATAAGGTTGTTCCTATGAATTATAACCCAAATTCACGAGCCATGCGACAAAATATCAAAAAATCTTATATCGAAGAAAATGGGTCTATATATATTTTTAAGCCTTGTATTTTAGAAAAATATAATTGTAGATTAGGTGGAAAAATAGTTGCATATAAAATGAATCCTTTGCATTCATTTCAAATAGATGAGCCAAGTGATATTCCTTTAATGGAAAAAATAGGAGCTATATGTGAAAGCGAATAAATTAAAATCATATAAAACATTTGTATTTGACTTTGATGGAGTAATGACAAACAATAAAGTTTTTGTATTTGAAGATGGAAAAGAAGCTGTCTTATGCAATAGAGCAGATGGCTTCGGGGTAGGTATTTTAAAAAGCTTAGATATAAAAATGCTTATTTTATCAACTGAAAAAAATAAAGTTGTTCTAGAAAGAGCAAAAAAGTTAAATTTAGAAGTAATCAATGCTTCTAATGACAAAGCAAGTGATTTAACAACTTGGGCAAATACAAATAATTTATTATTAGAAGATATTTGTTATATAGGCAATGATCTTAATGATTATGAAGTCATGAAAAAAGTTGGATATTCTATCGCTCCAGCAGATGCTTATTCTGAAATCTTAGATATTGCAGATTTTATAACAAACGCTAAAGGTGGAGATGGTGTTATTAGAGAAATTGCACATATTATGACAGAATGAAATTTGAAAAAATATTATTATTTCTATACTTTTTAGTCTTTGCGATTTGTGCAATATCTCCCTATGATAGGACTGTTTGGTTTGCTGAAAACTTACCTATGTTTTTTTTAATTGGAACAATAGTAATTATATCAAAATATCATAAATTTTCTAAACTAAGCTATGCTTGTATGTTTATCCTTCCAATATTACATACAATAGGTGGACATTATACTTTTGAAAGAGTGCCATTTGAATTTATAACAGAATTATTTAATTTTAAAAGAAACCATTATGACAGAATAGCTCATTTCAGCGTAGGTTTCTACGCATATCCTATTGCAGAAATTCTACTTAGCAAGTCTTTGATAGCAAATCGTTATCTTTCTGCGACTTGTGCAATAACAGCAATTTTTACAGTCGCAAGTTTATATGAAATAATTGAATGGTTATATGCGATTTATGCAGATTCTGAATCTGGTCTAGCTGTATTAGGTTCTCAAGGAGATATTTGGGATGCTCAAAAAGATATGCTCGCTGATGGACTAGGTGCAATATTAATTATTACTATTTTTTTGATTTATAATAAAAATAAAGATTTTATAGAAAATAAGGGCTAGTTTTAGATTGCACTTAAAAACTACTTTACACTTTAGGTTAGGAGTTTAAAGTGTGTGTCGGAGTTCCGCTTTCAAGCGGACAGTAATGTAAATAGCTTTAGCTATGTTT
>JAOZMT010000114.1 GCA_029934175.1 Victivallales bacterium
AAAGTTTTTATTAATAGTATGGCACCATTTTTTTCATTTATTCTCCTTAATAATTTTTACAGTTTTTCTATAATCCATTGGTACTCTTTTGCTATAGAGTGTTCTATATCTCTTAAATCTAATATATTTTTCAATAAACTGTATGTGTAAGTTTCTATTTCTAAATTAATGCAATACAATTGTTTTGATTTTAATTTTTCTAAAATATATAATAATTCACTTTTCTCTACAAAAATATTTTCATTTACTTTTTTAAGAAAGATGGGAATATGATAATGAATTAATAATTTTTCTCTAATTTCTATACTATCAGATAAATCAGAATACCTTCTTATATCTCCATTTTTTGCGATTGATGCAACTTGATGAAGATAAATAGATTGTAAAAAGCCTAACTCTTTTAATTTATCTTTTCCTTTTTTATCATTAATAGATAGAGCAGCACTGAATTGAATTTTGCCTATAGGAATATTATTTGCTAAAATCAAATCAATACCATTATGAGACTTATAAGAGACGATTTCTTGGTGGCATGTATCATAACAAACTCCAATAAATTCACTTATCGCTCTATTGTTTTCCCTAAATTTGTTATAAAATGAAACAAAGTCTTGAATATTTTCCCACACACAATCAGGCTCCATTTCATAAGATAAAATTATTTTTTTGCCTGTTGTTTTATATATTTTTAATAAATATTCACCGACTTTAAGAATATTATTTAACATTTTCTCATCTTTATCTTCAGACCAAAACTTTTTATATCCACCAGGCAATGTGCTAATGCTTCCTTCTATTTTTTCTGGCAATAGATGAGATAAAATATCTATAACACTAAGCGTATATTCTAATCTAGCAAGTTCTGACCAGTCGGGAAGGTAGACATCAGTTTTTATAATTTTATTTTGGAAATCCCCAAACGGGAATGCGTTTATAGATGAAACAAAGTAATTTTGTTCTTTTAAGAATCCTTTAAATTTATCAATATTATTATTTTGCTGAAATTCTTTTGCGACTTGTGCATTTATCCATAATCCTAATGCAAACGGTTGTTGTTTTGCATTAATATTTTTTCTAAATTTCTCAACTTTGGAATTGCAAATATTTCTAATATCTTCAATAGAATTAATATCGTAAACATTCAAACTATAAGACAAGTTTGAATTATTTAAAATTTTCATTAAATTTTAATGTTTAATGTCTTTATTAACAATATCGCCTGGTTTAGTTGCTGTATTTGCCCACATTTTTCTACCTGGATAAAAACTAGTGTTTATTCCTGTATGAACGGAATCGCCAATAATCACGCCTAATTTTCTGCGACCTGTATCAATTAATTCTTCTTGCACTGTAGATTTATGATTTAGTCCATCGTGTCTTAGGTTTGCAGTAATAGTTCCTGCTCCAAAGTTCACATTTGGACAAATTACAGAATCTCCTGTATAGCTTAAATGACCAATTGAAACATTATTCATTAATAGACAATTTTTCACTTCAACAGCTTGACCAATATGACAATTATCACCAATAAATGTATTACCTCGAATATAACAATTTGGTCCTATTTTACAGTTTTTGCCTATAATTGCATTCCCTTCTATATATACTCCAGGTAGAATTTTAGTCCCTTCGCCTACTGATATAAATCCATCTTTTTCAAATTTGTAATTAGACTCATTTTCAATATTATCTTCCGTCAAGCCTGCGATTATATTGGAATTTATCTCTATCAAGTCCCAAGGGTATTTCACTAAAATAGATTCTTCATCTATTCCAACCCCTAAAAATGTCTCCGAATTATTGTCGATACTTGCTATTTCTTCATAGTTATCGCCTATTATATTTATGTTTGCATTGCTATTTAACATCATTTTTAGCAAGCCTTCTGATATCCAAAAGTTGGATTTTATCGAAAGTTTTTTTGTGTCATCAAAACCTAAATTATTAATATGATTTGTTAGTGCTTCTTTCATTGTAATCCCTGCAATTTGAATATCTTCAAAAGCTCTATTTTCATTAATTACAGGTTCCATCGACTCCATATATTCAACAGTTAAAATATCTATCATTTTCTAATTCTCCTTTATTTTTTCTTTTATTTTGTATAACCATTTTTGGTATAATTCTAAGTTGTGATATCGTAAATTATTGTGACCAGCACCATCAATCCATACACTATATTTTTTTGTTTGAATTTTATTAAATAGAGCTTTTCCATGCCAATTTGGTATAACTTTATCGTTAGTGCCATGAATAATAAAAACTGGAGCTGTAACTTTGTCGATTTTGCTTAAATTATCAAACTTATCAAAAGGCAAAATTTTATAATGTGTTAGAACTCTAAAAGTTGAGGTAAAAGGACTCTCCAAAACCAGTAACGCAACATCTTTTTTACTTGCTAATTCACATGCAGGTCCGCTTCCTACAGACCGTCCCCAAACAATAATATTTTTAGGTTTAATTTTCAAATTTTGCGTTATGTAATTAAATGAGAAGTTAATGTCATCATAACAATTTTGTTCAGATGGAGTTCCTGTGGAATGACCAAAACCTTGATAATCATAAGCAATAACAGAAACTTCCAATATTTTTGAAATATTTTCTAAAAATGGTTGAATTTCTCCTAAATCTTCAGCATTTCCATGACTATATAAAATTATTTTATCAGATTTTGAATTTTTAATATATACTATGGCTAAATTAGGAGCATTTGGACGCTTTAAAGAAATAAAAGATTTATTGTCAATCTCATAAGTTGGAGAATGAGGTAGAAAAATCATATTGTCTGAATGAAAAAAAGCAAAAGCGGAAAAAGCTAAGTATAAAAAAAGGGAAAAAAACAATATTCTTTTTAAAGAAAAGTCTCCTACGATATATTTTTTAATATTACTGTTCATTTTAGTTTCCTTTTACAAATGTTGCATATTTCGCAATTTTTACAATCAGGTTTTCTTGCATTGCAACGCAATCTGCCATGTTGTATTAATAAATGAGAGAAGTTTGTCCAATATTGTGAATCAATTTTACTATTCACATAAGCTTCAATCTTTTCAGGGTTATCATTTTTCACAAAACCTATTCTATTTAGAAGGCGTATGACATGAGTATCAACTGGAAATCCTGGAATTTTAAATGCATCACCTAAAATAACATTTGCAGTTTTTCTGCCAACACCAGGCAATGATATCAGCTCATCCATTGTATTTGGAACTTCTGACTTGAAAGATTCTGATATTTTTTGACATGCCGCAATAATATTTTTCGATTTATTTCTATAAAAGCCACAAGTGAAAATGAGTTTTTCTAAAGTAGCTTGCTTTGCATTAGCCATTTCTAATACCCCAGGATATTTCAAAAAAAGTTTAGGAGTTACAGCATTAACTCTGCGATCTGTGCATTGTGCAGAAAGAACTACAGCAACCATTAATTCATAAGGATTTTTATGATCTAAAAAGCATTTTAATTCACCATAAAGTGTATATAGCTCATCGTATAATTCTTGCATTATTTTAAGATTGCAATTCTTTCTTTTATTGATTCAAGTAATTTTTCAATTTCTTCAGCATTTTCATCTTTAGAGAACTCTTCTATCTGAAATCCAATCTCTCCAAGTTCCTTTGCTCCTAAATTCCTTGCTCCTCCTTTAAGTGAATGTCCTTGCTTTTTTAATTCTAAAAAATCTTTTTCTTTAATCAAAGATATGCAGCTGTCATAAATTTCTTCTAGATTTAAAACAAACTCTTCAAGCATTTCTTGCACATCTTCAGCATCTAGCTCAAACTCCTCTTTAAGATATGATGATATAATCTTTATTGTATCCATAATTCCCCCCCTTTATTAATTTTGAATGTTTAATTTTTAATTTTGAATTAATTCAAATCAGCTCACTTCACTAATTGTTATCATCTTTCAAAAAGTATATTTTTCAACTGTTCACAGTATACAAATCAAAATGCTCTTAATATTTATATTGTATACTCTTACTAATAGCACATCTCGCAAAAAAAACAATTTATTTAGATAAAAAACTTGATTTTTTTATAATATATATTATATTTATTTGTATAAAATATTTTTTTAATTTTAAAGAGGGTAATGAATGGCGATAAAACTAACACCTGTTGCGACAAAGGCAAAAGTGCTTGTAGTTGAAGATGATGAGGCTGCAAATGCTGCTTTGAAGCAACTTTTAAAAATGCACAAATATAAGGTTGATACTGTGTTTAATGCAGAAGATGCTATGAATATTGTAAAAACTAATAGATATGATGTTGTGTTATTAGATGTAAACCTTCCAGTTATGAGTGGTTTTAATCTTTTTAGAAATATCAAAAAACAATTTGTTTATACTGAAATAATCATGCTTACAGGAGCTCCAAATTTTTCAGATGCTGTTAGCATTGCAAAAGAAGGTGCTTTTGAATATATCCCAAAACCTTTTGAAAGTAAAAAATTACTATCTACAGTTGAAGCTGCTTGTAAAGCTCGTGATAAAGCTTTGGAAGATGATATGGAAAAAACAACTCAGATAGAAGGTGGTTTTTTATACGGCTATAACTTTATTAGAAATCTTGGTTCTGGGAATATGGGAGATGTAATGCTTGTAGAAAAGGATGCACAATGTTATGCATTAAAACAAGTTCGTCCTGTGTCTAGTTCTTTAAATAGTATAAATTCTATGAGAAAGTTTCTAGATGTCATCGAAACAGTCTCAAAGCTAAACCATCCCAATTTAGTGAAAATACATAGTTTTGGAATTCCAAATGGATTAACTCAACCTTTTGTTTTAATGGAATATTTAGCAAATAGTTCCTTGATGGATTATATTGATAATAAAGAAATGAATTTATCGTTTAGTGATAAGGTAAAAATTATAGGACAAGTCGCATCTGCATTGTCAGAGGTTCATCAAGCAGGAATTATCCATAGAGATGTAAAACCTAGTAATGTTTTATTAAATCAAGATATGAATGCAAAATTAACAGATTTTGGGATATCTTCCCTAATGACTCATACAGAAACTATAAATCTTGCTGGCTCGCCAGCTTTTATGGCTCCTGAATGTTTTGAAGAAGATGGGACTACTACAACCAAGGTTGATATATTTTCTCTTGGAGTATTGAGTTATGAACTTCTTACTGGGCAGCGACCTTTTACTGGTGGGACAATTTCAGAAATGATTCATGCTATCCGTGTTTTTAAACCACAAAATCCACAACAGTTTGAAGAAAATATATCTGATGATATAAATAATATCCTAGCTTCCATGTTAATGAAAAAACCAAGTATGAGACCAAATGCTGGAGATATTGCACAAGCTGTCCAATATCTTTTTGAAGATGGAATACCTGATGACTTTAGACAATTTAAAGATGGTGGATTAAGATATACTTGGAACGATACATAAAATGAAAGTTTTTATAACTTTATCGCTTTTTATTTATTCATTATTTGCGGTTTGTGCAAATATTCAAGAAAATCAATTAAAGTATGATAAAAATAGTGAAAAAATAATTTACTTTATTCCTCAATTCTCTAATTTTGATGCAATTTCTAACCAAGAGATGCTGTTTTTATCGAAAATAATTAAAAAGGCTGAAAAGAATAATATTCGTGCAGTTATTTTTGAATTAGATACTCCTGGCGGAAGAGTTGATATTGCCTTAAAATATATTTCTGTTTTATCTAAAACAAAAATTCCTACAATTGTTTATATAAATCCTAATGGTATTTCTGCTGGTATGATTATATCTCTTGGAGCAAATAAAATAGCTATTAATCCTGTTGGAACAATAGGCGATGCGATGCCCATTATACCAGGATTTTTTAAAACGACTCCGATTTCAGTTAAGCCGAAAAAAAATAAAGCTCCCAACGACAAAGAAGACACGCCTAAAGAACCTATAGATAAACTAATACAGAACATAAGTAAGATAAGTGATATAAACAAAGAAGATAAAGAATTGGTAAATAAAAAATATTTGGCTGCTCTTTTTAAAATAATTGAGACATTATCAGAAAAAAATAATCGACCAATCAGAGTAACGCGAGCAATGGTAGATCCATACCAAGTTCTTACAGAAAAAGAAGATTCTTACTCGCATTCAGACAATTCTCCATTGATTTTATCTGCGAAAGATGCAAAACGCTTAAAGGTAGTAGATTATATATCAGAAGACTTAGATACATTACAAACTCAATTAGGGCTACAAGATTGTGAAGTTCAAGTAATTAAGCGAACGACCTTAGAGCAAATTGCAAATTTTTTATCTAATTCTGCTATTTCAGGGATTTTAATTATGATAGGGATAATAGGAATTTATATAGAAGTTAGATCCCCAGGATTTGGAATTCCTGGAATATTGGGTTTAACAGCATTAACTTTATACTTTTTAGGACATGTTGGAGTTGGTAATTCAGGCTGGGGACCAGGTGTTATTTTTTTCGTTGGATTTATCTTAATTTTACTTGAAGTATTTGTTATACCTGGATTTGGAATTATAGGAGTTTTAGGTATAATATTAATGCTTATTTCACTCTTTTCAGCCGTTGGTTTTGATAATATAGAAAAGGGAATCAATATTGTAGGTATATCTCTTTTTGCGGCAGTATCTATTATAACTTTTTTAACTATTTATATACTTCCGAAATCAACTCTCTTTAAGCGATTTGTATTAGATACATCGGTAGGCTCCAATAATACAAAAATAGGAAAAGAAATTGATATAATAGGTAAAGTTTGTATCGTTCATTCCACACTTAGGCCATCAGGAAGTATAATGTTAGGAGACAAGCGATATGATGCCGTTTCAGATAGTGAATTTATAGAAGTAGGCACAGAAGTAATCATTACTGATTTACATGGAGTTCAAGTTACAGTCAGAAAGCAGATATAAACTTTAGCATTGTTCTTAACGCCG
>JAOZMT010000115.1:0-3158 GCA_029934175.1 Victivallales bacterium
TAAACACTAAGTTTCACAAAGAAAACCTTTGTGTTCTTTGCGAAAAACTTCGTCTTCTTTGTGGTAAAATGGGGTTTACTGAATATATACTTGTTTTATTTGTTTTTTAATATATCCCCAATTTTGTCTTATACAAATAAATACCTGTTATATTCAGTAAATATATTTCAAATGGTTTTTTTTATTCTAATTTTTAAGTATTATACTTGAAAAAACAAGAATATGAATTACTTTAATTTAATTGGTCAATTTTCATAAAAATATTTAATATTAAAAAAGGAGGGGTTATGTTTAGCATAAATGAAATTTTTGAGATAGCAGAACAAATAGAGAGAAATGGATATTCTTTTTATGAAAAAGCTGCACAAATCGCAGATGGAGATAAAAACAAAGAATTTTTGCTAGAACTTGCAAAAATGGAGAAAGGTCACGAGAACTTATTTATTAAAATGAAAAATGATTTTGGATTAAATTCTCCAATTGATTTAAATGATTTAGATGAAACATCTTTAGCATATTTACAAGCTATTGTTGATGGCGATATTTTTATTAATTTACAACCAAATAGTTCGTTTCTTGTAGGAAATGAATCAACTGAAGATATTAGAAAAATAGCATTGGATTTTGAAAAAAATACAGTCCTATACTTTGTTGCATTATTGAATGCTTCAACAGACCAAAATTATAAAGATAAAATACAAAATTTAATAAATGAAGAATTAAATCATATTTTAATTCTAACAAATTGGGAGGTTTAATTATGAAGGAATATTTTAAAGCAAAAAAAATATCAGAGTCCGTTTATTGGGTGGGAGCGATTGATTGGGGAATTAGAGATTTTCACGGATATGCCACGCGTCGTGGAACAACTTATAATGCTTTTTTAATTGTTGCAGAAAAAATCACATTAATCGATACTGTTAAAGCTCCATTTAAAAATGAGATGCTTGCACGAATCGCATCTGTTATTGATATAGATAAAATTGATTATATCGTTTCAAATCACGCAGAGATGGATCATTCTGGAGCTTTGCCAGATGTTATAAAAGAAGTGCAACCTGAAAAGGTATTTGCATCTCCTATGGGAGTAAAAGCTTTAAATGCACATTTTGATTTAGATATGGAAATAACACCTGTTAAAACAGGGGATGAATTAGACTTAGGAAATAAAACTTTATCTTTTATTGAAACAAAATTATTACATTGGCCAGATAGTATGTTTACATATTTGAAAGAGGAAGAAGTTTTATTTACTCAAGATGCATTTGGAATGCACTTTGCTAGTGCTAACTTGTTTGTAGATCAAAATGATATATCAATAGTTAAAAGAGAATGTGAAAAATATTTTGCAAATATTTTAATGCCATATTCAAGTAAAATAACTGCACTACTCGCAAGTGTTGCAGAAATGAATTTACCTATAAAAATAGCTGCTTCTGATCATGGTCCAATGTTTAGAAACGATGATATTTCCACTGTAATAAATTGGTATTCTGAATGGGCTACCCAACCTAGAGCAAAGAAGGCTATTATTATTTATGATACAATGTGGGGAAGCACTGCAAAAATGGGGAATGCTATTGCAGATGGAATTTCTTCAACTGGAATCGAAATAAAAGTTATTCCTCTTGCAAGTTCTGATAGAAGTGAAGTTGCTACAGAAATGCTAGAAGCTGGTGCTTTTATTGTTGGTTCTCCAACTATAAATAATCAACTATTCCCGAGCTTAGCTGATGTTTTAACTTATTTAAAAGGGTTAAAACCTCATAATTTAATCGGTGCGGCGTATGGTTCTTTTGGCTGGAGCGGGGAAGCTGTTAAGCAAGTAAACCAATATCTGACTGATATGGATGTAGAACTTATATCAGATGGTATTAAATGCAAATATGTTCCACGCAAAGATGATTTAAAGAAATGTTTTGAACTTGGCGTAGAAATTGGAAATAAATTACAAGATTAAGAATGACTATTCAAGAGCTAAAAGAAAAAGGTTGGATTATAATGGAATGTGTAGCAGGTTCAAAAATGTATGGACTTGATACACCTGAAAGTGATACTGATGTGCGTGGAGTTTATAAATTGCCTCCGCACATTAAAAATGGTATTAAATCATATCCAAATGAAGTTGCTGATGATAGTCAAGATATTAAGTATTATGAATTAGAAAAGTTCATAAAACTAGCAATTGATAATAATCCTAATATAATAGAGCTTCTTTTTGCTACAGAGTGGACTTTTATCTCTGATGATTGGCAAAAAATAATTGATAATAAAGAATTATTTATATCCCTTAAAGCTAAAAATACATTTTTAGGTTATGCTCATTCTCAATTGAAACGAGCTAGAGGAAAAAATAAAAAGGTTCACGATACTTCTAAATATTTTGACAAAAAGGCTTTGTTATATATTACTTCGTTGTATCATAAGAATGAATGGACGGAGTGTGAATTTAAGCAAAAATTTAATAAATATTTATTTAAATATGTTAAAGAAAATATCATAGATGATGAAATTATTGATTGTGATTATTCTATTTTACAGAAACCTAAGTTAGTGGATTTTTGTTATGTCGTATTGAAAGAAAATTTTGACAATAATAAAAATCAACCTGGAATGCGACCTGTGCAATTAGATTCTTTATGCGAGTATGATTTGAGTAAGATGGATCATTTTACAGATATGTATAAGATGTATAAAAATGGAAGTGGGGCTATTGAGAATAATCAAATATGCTTAAAATCTATTTCAAAGGAAAGAGAATTTGATGATTTTATTGGTATAGTTAGTATCCAACAAGATGCTTATACAAAAGCATTAAAAGGATATAGCAGTTTTTGGGAATGGTGGGTTTCACACAATAAAAAAAGATATTCAAAACAAAATGGTGAGAAGTCTGATTTTGATTTAAAGAATTTTATGCATTGTATCAGATTATTATTAAGTGGGAAAAATATAGCTCTTAACTACGAACCGTCATTGAAATTTGATAAAGAAACTGAATCTTTTTTAAGAAATATTCGTAACGGAAAATATGATTATTCGTTTTTAATGGAAAAATCAGAACTTTTAATTGAAGAAATAACAAAATTATTCAATGAAAGCAATTTACAATATAGTGCTGATGTTGATAAAATAAATGAGTTATACTTGGAATTAGG
>JAOZMT010000115.1:3258-6913 GCA_029934175.1 Victivallales bacterium
AATATTCATGCATATTAAAAAATAAAAAGGAGAATAAAATGAAAATTTTTGTTGCTGGAGGAGCGGGGTATATCGGGAGTGCTTGCACGGAGTATTTAATTGATAATGGTCATGAGGTTACGGTCTTTGATTCTCTTGAAACTGGTCATCGTGATGCTGTTGATAAAAGAGCTGAATTTATTGAAGGGAACTTAGCAGATAAGGATTTAGTTGTTAAATCTATGGTAGAAGGTAAATTTGAAGCAATAATGCACTTTGCGGCATATTCTTTAGTTGGAGAATCAATGACTGACCCTGGTAAATATTTTAGAAATAATGTTGCTTCTGGAATTAACTTACTTGATGCTGCTGTTGAAGCGAAAGTTAGAACTATTGTCTTTTCCAGCACTTGTGCTACTTACGGAGAACCTGAAATTATTCCTATTACTGAAAGTGAAAAACAATGCCCAATTAACCCTTACGGTGAATCAAAATTAGCTTTTGAAAAAATTCTAAAATGGTATCATGAAGTTTATGGATTAGAATATGCTGCATTAAGATATTTCAATGCTTCTGGTGCTTCTAAAAACTTTGGAGAAGACCATTCGCCTGAAACACATTTAATCCCAATTGTTTTACAAGTTGCACAAGGAAAGAGAGAGCATATAATGATGTTTGGTGATGACTATGATACTCCAGATGGAACATGTATTCGTGATTACATTCATATTTTAGATTTAGCACAAGCACACATGTTAGCATTAAATGCTCCTCGAAGTGGACATTATAATTTAGGAACTGGTAAAGGTTTAAGCGTTAAAGAAATAATTGATGTTGCGCGTGAAGTTACTGGTCATCCTATTCCTGCACAAATCGCACCTCGCCGTGATGGTGATCCTCCTAGATTGATAGGCTGTGCAGACTTAGCAAAAAAAGAATTGGGTTGGAAACCTCAATATGAAAATGCAAATGATATTATTCAATCTGCTTGGGATTGGAGTCAAAAATATCCAAATGGATATGAAAACTAAAAAAGGAGAAAATAAAAATGGGAAATAAAGAACAGAATAAACAGAAGAAATTAGCTAAAAAAAGAGCGAAAGCAAAAGCTAAAAAAAAGAGTGCAATGCAAGTAAATTCTAATTACGCAAATGTTTATAAATGTGTGATAAATGATGGAATGGAAGCAGGAATGGCTTCTATTTTAATTGCAAAACAAACTGGAGAAAATTCATTAAGAGTTGCAGGTTTTGTTTTAGACTTGTATTGTTTAGGTATTAAAAATTCATTTTTAGCAAAATGGTCTATTGGAGACTTTGAAGAAGCGATAGCAAGACAAGACTACACTCCATATCTTCCAGCAAAAGCAAAAAAACTTGTGCTGGACTCTGAGAAATATGCAAGAAAAGTTGGTTTTGAGCCTCATAAAGATTATGCAAAAGCTTTATCGTTGTTTAAAGATGTCGATATTGATGAAAATCAAGAATTTTCTTTTGGACAAAATGGAGAGCCTATGCTTATTCAAGGTCCTAATGATTCCGAAGAAAAAATTAAGGAAATTGTGAGTGTTTTAAATCAAAGATTATGGGAAAAATAAGATGAAAAAAACAATTTTAGTTACTGGCGGAGGTGGTTTTATCGGTTCGCACCTTTGTGAACGATTAATTGAAGATGGTAATGATGTTATCTGTTTAGATAATTTTTTTACAGGTTCAAAAGAAAATATTAGACATCTTTTGTCAAACCCTAATTTTGAGTTAATTAGACATGATATAACATGGCCTATATATTTGGAAGTAGATGCTATTTATAATCTTGCATGTCCAGCATCTCCTGTGCATTATCAGCATGATCCTATTCAAACCACTAAGACAAGTGTGTTAGGAGCTATAAATGTTTTAGGATTAGCAAAAAGGTTAAATATTCCAATTTTACAAACATCAACCTCTGAAGTTTATGGAAATCCAACAGTTCATCCACAAACCGAAGAATATTGGGGTAATGTGAATTGCATAGGTTCAAGAAGTTGTTATGATGAAGGAAAAAGATGTGCAGAAACTCTATTTTCTGATTATCATCGTCAACTCGGATTAAATACTAAAATTGTTAGAATATTCAATACTTATGGTCCAAATATGAATAAAGAAGATGGACGAGTTGTTAGTAATTTTATTGTTCAAGCATTAAAAAATGAAGATATTACAATGTATGGAGATGGTTTACAAACTAGAAGTTTTTGCTATGTAGATGACCTTGTTTCTGGGCTTATGAAAATGATGGCTACTCCATCGGATATAAATGGTCCAATTAATTTAGGAAATCCACAAGAATTTACGATGTTAGAACTTGCAGAAAAAATTATTAATTTTACAAATTCAAAATCTAAGATAATTCACTTACCATTACCAGAAGATGATCCAGTGAGAAGAAAACCAAATATAACGAAAGCTAAAAATATCTTAAATTGGGAACCAGCTATTGGCACTGATGAAGGATTAAAAAAGACTATCGAATATTTCAAAACGGTAATTTAAGGAGTTTATTATGGAAGATATTTTGTATTGTTGTAAAATTGTGGATAAATCCGATAATCCACAAATAGCACTAGAATTATTACTCGCAAAGGATTATGAAGTTTCAACTTGGGACGATAAAGAGTTTGAAAATAATACATATCATATTGCATACTTCGCAGATTCTGAATCTGCGAGTTATGCAAGAGATGAAATTTTAGCTGATAAAAAAATATGGTTTGAATTAGGAATTAAGTTTGAAATATCTCTTATGGAAATAAAAAAAGAAGATTGGAATGAAGTATGGAAACGATTTTTTAAAATCGAACATATTACGGAACGATTAGTTATTAAACCATCTTGGCTTGAATATGAACAGAAAGATAATGAACTTATAATTCACATTGATCCAGGTATGAGTTTTGGAACTGGAAATCATCCTACTACTAAATTTTGTTTAAAAACTATTGATGAATTATCAGATAAAAAAGAAATAAAATCATTTTTAGATGCGGGGTGTGGTTCGGGAATACTATCCATCGCTGCAAGTTTATTGGGTTATAAAATTATAGAAGGTTTTGATATAGATGAAGATGCTGTAGAAATTGCTAATGAAAATCTTGAAAGAAATGGTATTAAATTAAATGAAAATTGTAATATGGTAACATCAGATTTAGCAAATATTCATACAAATAAACAATATGATTTGGTTAATGGTAATATTCTTTCTCATATATTATTGCAAAATAAAGAAAAATTGGCTTCATTGGTTAAAAAAAATGGATATTTAATTCTTGCAGGTATTTTATCTAAGGAATATAATTCATTTAAACAAGAGTTCATAGATTTAGGTTTTAAGGAAATAAAAAATTATATAGATAAAGAATGGAAAAGTGGTTTGTTTATAAAAAATGGGAACGCTGAGCTTTGCTCGGCATAAAGCAAAAATAAAAAATGGGAACGCTGAGCTTTGCTCGGCATAAAGCAAAAATACAGAGAAACGCAGTTGATTTATGACTTGAAAACTGCATACTTCGCAAAAAAATGCAACTTTTCGTTCTCCATAATTTTTTTATATTCGTAATTTTTTAAATGAATTAATTGTAGCTCCTTGTTTATCTTTATATTCCTGCAATTTTTTCTTCATAACTTTCTTTTTATCA
>JAOZMT010000116.1 GCA_029934175.1 Victivallales bacterium
AAGATTTTTTAACCACTAATAGACACTAACTGAACACTAATAAAAACAATCTAAAATCGTTGACTTTACAAAATAAATTTTATAAAGTCTTTTTTATTATATAAATATATATATAAATAAATTTTATAAACAATAGAAAATGTAAAGTTTTACATTTTCTTATTAGTGTTTTGTTAGTGTTTATTAGTGGTGAATATTTTAATTAATAAACGAAGTTAGGAACAACGCCCTCAATTTAAGCAGAAGAAGATTTGAATATTAAAATTTCAATTTTAGTGGGCAGTATATTTTTTAAAAAAGTTTATATTAGATAAAAGTTCATTTTTCATTATACATAATCCAAAGACTAACATTGCAATAAGAAATAAAATTGATATTATAACCAAAATAAGATATTTTGATAAACCTAAGCAATAAGTTTGCATA
This sequence comes from Victivallales bacterium, assembly GCA_029934175.1. GTDB lineage: Bacteria > Verrucomicrobiota > Lentisphaeria > Victivallales > JAUVCU01 > JAOZMT01. The sequence goes on from JAOZMT010000116.1 coordinate 427, forward strand.
ATCCATGATGTCATAATTGATGCTAAAAAGGAAACTATTGATATTTTCATACAAGTCAAGAATACACTATTAAGAGAAAATTTAAACTGTTTTTTTAATATGTAAAATAAGATAAAACAATTTAAGAATGAAGTTATAACAGTTGCTAAAGCTACACCTCCTTGTCGTAATGGATACATCAAAATTAGATTTAAAATTAAATTTAAGATAATACAAAACATAGATACTTTAAATGGCGTTTTCATATCTTTTCTGGAATAAAATGCTGTTACCACTATTTTCATAGTTGCAAATGCAGGAATCCCTAAAGAATAAAAAAGAAGCGTGTAGGCTGTTTCATTAACTATATTTCCTTCTATAAATTTGCCTCGTCCAAATAATGCATTTATTATTTCATATCTGAAAAAACAAATAAAAAAGACTATTGGAATGCACAAAACGCAAAGATGTTTTATTCCTGTCAACATTGTGTATATTAGTTCTTCATAATTTTCATTTGCAGCACTTTTTGACATATTGACCAAAGACACAGAACCTATCGATACAGCTAAAACTCCAATTGGTAAATATACAAGCCGTTCACTATATTCTAATGCAGGAATAGCTTCGCCTCCTATGAAATACGCTATCGCAGTATCTGAAACTAAACTTATTTGTAAAGCTCCTGCTCCTATTAATCCTGGTAAACTTAAAAAAATTATATCTTTTAAAATCTTTGAATTCTTTTTTATCGATATGAAAATATGTGGCAAAAAACCTTCTCTTTTCAATAAATATAATGATAAAACTAAATGCAATAGACCAGATATAAAAACGCATACTGAAAGTGCGTATAATAACTTCATAGGAGAATCTTTAAATAAAGGACCAAATATAAAATAGCAAATAATAAAAGCACAATTTAAAATCAAACCACCCAATGCAGGTAAAAAGAAAACTCCTAAGGAATTTAAAATACTACCTGATACTCCAACTAAACATATAAAAAATGCGTAAGGTATTAGAATTGGTAAAATTTTAAGTGCAATATTTATCTCTTCACTACTATCGCTTAATAAGTTGATTGATATTGATGTAAGGGCGATAATTGCACAAATCGCAGCTAATACCATCCCTAAAGCAAGCATTATTACGCTCATTTGTTTTTGTGCAGTTTCTTTCCCATCTATTTCAATAGAATGTGTTATATATGGAACAATTGCCGCTCCCAAAGCCCCTTCTCCTAATAATCTTCTAAACATATTGGGGATTTTAAAAGCAAGCACCCAAGCTGCCATATAGACTCCTCCACCTATAAAATTTGCAACTAAAATAACCCTAATAAACCCAAGAATACGGCTTAATGATGTTGCAATTGCTATGCCAAAACTTTTTTTTAATAACTCTGACATTAGCTTCTTCGTAAAATTAATTTCTTTAATTTAGCTATCTTGTTTTTATTAAAATCAGGATATAACTCATTCAAAGCAATATTGACAAGAAGTCCCACTCCTAACAGACAAGTTATCATATTACTTCCACCATAACTTATAAATGGAGCTGGCATTCCTTTTGTAGGCATACTACCAGATACAACTGCAATATTTATACATGCTTGAATAGATATTGTTGCACAAATCGCAACTCCTATAAATACTCCTCGTTTATCTTTTGCATTTAGAGATATATTAAGACCACACCATAAAAAGGCGATATATAACATTATTATTATTGCTATAAATATAAATCCTAATTCCTCTCCTGTAATTGCCAAGATAAAATCTGTATGTGCCTCTGGCAAATAGCGTAATTTCATTCTACCATCAGTAAATCCAAGCCCTGTAAAACCTCCGGAACCTAATGCTAAAATAGATGACCAAAGTTGATATCCATCACCTTTTTGAAATAATTCTGGAGTTAAAAATGATGTTGCTCTCGATAATCTTTCAGGGTCGAAAAAATAAACATACAAAGCTCCTAAAGTAGCAAGAGGCACTCCAAGTAAGATATATCTTGATTTTAATCCTGCAACAAACAAAGTAATTAAAAATACTGCAATCAATAAAGCGGTTGTCCCAAAATCTTTTCCTGCAAGAACAAGGACTATAAGTATTCCAGAAACGGCACTTATCGGTAAAATACCATGCTTATGCCAACCTATAAAAAATCTTGAAAAACCTTTTTTTGAAAACCAATAATTTAAATATCTCAAATGTCTAGCACAGTAATTTCCTACAAATAAACATAAGGCTATTTTTGCGTATTCTGATGGTTGAATATTTCCTAAAGGTGTTTTTATCCACCTATGCGCACCTTTTATCGGAGCTGATAATCGTGCTAAAATCAAAAACACACAACAACCTAAAATGATAATTAAGCTATATTTTGCAAGAGTTTTATAGCCCAAAAAATTTACAGCTAAAATACCTACACAGCCCAAAGTTACCCATATACATTGTTTGACAAAAAACGAAGAACCTGCAAGATTAGATGATGTGGAATAGAGCATTACTAACCCTATTCCTATGATTAAAGATGTTGACAACAATAAACCCAATAAATTTTTATTTATCTTGTGATGTCTTTCTTTATCAGACATATCATCATGAATTATCTTTATATCATTATATATCATTTCTTTTTCTTATTGAATTTTGCATCATCCCTTTTTTTTGCTTCATATTCGTCAATAGTTCCTTTGTAATCTATGATTTTATTATCTCTAACATCAAAAATTCTTGTTGCAAGAGTGCTAATAAAACGATGGTCATGCGATACAAAAATAATTGTATTTTCAACTAACGATAAAGCATAATTTAAAGCTTCAATAGATTCTAAGTCCAAATGATTAGTTGGTTCATCAAGCACAATGACATTTCCACTTTTCATCATCATTTTGGCTATTATCAATCGAGTTTTCTCTCCACCACTTAGGACGCTGATTTTTTTAAAGACATCATCGCCACTAAATAGCATTTTTCCCATAAACGAACGCAATTCTGTTTCATTCATTCCTTCAGTTGCAAAACCTCCTAGCCATTCTATTGCAGTATAATCTCCACTTAGTATTTTATCTGGATTTTGTGGGAAAACACTCAAGTTTACTGTTTCACCGTGAACGACACTTCCTGTATCGGTCTCAAGTTCTTTTATCAAAATATTCATCAAAGTAGTCTTGCCTATTCCATTTTTTCCAATAATTGCAACTTTATCTTTGGACCCAATAGAACATGAAAAATTCTTGAATAATGTTTTATCATAAGTTTTAGATACATTATCAACCTCAATAACCTTCTCGCCTAAGCGTTCTTTATTTTCAAATCTGATATAAGGAGATACTCTTGAACTAGGTTTTATGTCATTTAATTCAATTTTTGATAATTCTTTCCGCCTAGAAGTAGCCTGTTTTGCTTTTGATGCATTTGCACTAAATCTTGATATAAAATTTTTCAGTTCTCCAATTCGTTTATCCATTTTTTTGTTTTCTTTTTCCATTCGTTCTTTTGCTTCAAGATGTGATATTGTAAAATCATCATAATTCCCAGAATACAACTTAATTTCGCTATAATCTAAATCAGCAATATCAGTGCAAACTCTATTTAAAAAGAAACGGTCATGTGATATTACAACAACAGTTCCTTCGTATCTTTGAAGTAAATTTATTAACCATTCAATAGATTCCATGTCAAGATGATTTGTAGGTTCATCCATAAGTAAGATATCAGGTTGTCCAAAAAGAACTTGTGCTAGCAATACTCTAAGCTTAAATCCACCCTGTAATACTGTCATTTTATCCTCAAATATAGATTCTTCAAAACCTAAGCCAGTTAATAATTTAAAAGCTTCAGCTTCCATAGTATAACCACCTGCAAGTTCATATTCATATTCAATTTCATCGCATCTATCATTTTCAGCGTCAGTTAATTCAACTTTTGAATACAGTTCTTCTCGTTCATTATGTAAATTCCATAATTTTTTATTCCCCATATAAACAGTATCTAAGATTGAGTAATCATTAAATGCATTATGGTCCTGTTTCAAATATCCTAGAGTGCAGTCTTTGTCAATAACAACATCTCCAGTAGTTGCCTCTAGTTCGCCTGTCATAATTTTCATAAATGTAGATTTTCCAGAGCCATTTGCTCCGATTAATCCATAACGGTTAGCTTCTGTAAACTTTATAGATACATCCTCAAATAATATATCCGCCCCAAACCTCATTGTTACTTTTGATGTAGCAATCATACTTTCTTTTTCTCCTTTTTTTTATCCGCATATTTCGCAGATTTTCGCAGATTTTTATCAACGAATTATGCGAATTATGCGAATTGTTTATTTTATTTTATTTTATTTATTATTTATAAAAAACTTCTCTTTAATAATTCTGCGTTAAATTATTTTGCGTTTTTTTTAATGGGCAACCACAAGGGGGACTATCGCACTCCTTATGGATTGACCCTACAAAAAAATCTGCGTAATCTGCGGCTAATTTTTTATAACCTAAACCCAAGCGATGAAAACATCATCTTCAGTAGTAGTTTTAAATTCTTTTGTTTTATTTTTATTCATTATTAGCATATATCCATTTTGGACATTTTCATAATCCATATATTCTTTAAGTTGTTTTAATCCAGCTTTGTGTTGTTTTTCCCCACGCCATATTTTTAATTCAACTATAAACTTTTCGCCTCTAAAGAAAATAACAACATCCATTCTTCGTTCTTCACAAGTTTGTGCTTCTTTGCAAGAAAAACCTATGCCATTTAAAATTGGCTTTAAATACATAAAAAACATCATTCTTAAATCATCTTCAAGAAACTCTTTACTTTTTAAACCTTTAGCAGATGAATATTTTTCTTTCACAGCATCCTTGAATTTTGTCAATAAAACTTTTAAATCTAATTTTCCATCATCTGTTAGATATTCTGAGTTTACAATATCTAAATTTTCTTCAATTTCTTGTTTACTTTCAAAATATTCAGAGATAACTTTGTCATAAATTTTATTAAAAATAGCAATACGATTTTTTTCATTACTCCTAAAAAAACCATGCATCTTTCCAAAATTAATCAATGGAGTTTTTGAGTTATAACTAAAACTTTCTAGCCCTAATGAAACCTTTTTTACTAATTTTGTTAAGTCTTTATTTTCTTCTAATATTTTTATCAATTTGTCAAAATTGGGATTTTCCTCTTCTTCTAATAAAATCTTTATAGCTTCAATAATATCAATCTCTTCCCATTTTTCAGGCTTTATTTTTTCATCTACAATCTTACAAAGCTTACTCACAAAATAAGGATATCCACTCGTATGATAGTATAATTTATTTGCGATATATGCAATATCCATTTTAGCATTAGTTACAGATACATATTCAACTAACATTGTCTCTATTTGCTTTGCTGAAAATGTCATATCAACATCATAACTGATTGCAATATTCCAAGGCGAATTATATGTTGCTTCTTCATCTGGTCGAAGTTTTAATTTTAGATTTTTTACATCATGCAAACCAGCAAGAACAACTGAATAAAAACTAAAATCTCTGTCTTCATTCATTAAAAGATATTTATTTCTAAGCAACCCTAAAAAACGAACAAATAAATTATTATTACTAGCTTGATCAACTTCATCAATTAATAACACGACTGGTTTATCCATTGACTTTATAAATTTTGTTACAATTTTTGCTAAATCAGCAAAGGATGATTCTTTATCGAAAATAAAAATATTTTCTTCTTCTTCAATTCCTAAATATTCCAACTCATTTTTTATTTTAGCAACAAACATTTTGATAAAAGCACCTTCGCTTTGAAAACACATATCTCCAATTCCTTCAAAACTCATTCGTAGAATTATATAATCTTTAAGCAAAGAACTCTTTTCTAGCAAAGACAAAGTTGTTGTTTTGCCAAATTGTCGTGGTCGATTAATTATAAAATACTCGCCCTCTTCAATTAATGCAATTGTTTGTTCTAACTGACAAGTTGTATCAACCATATAATGTTTTTTAGAAATACATGTTCCAGTATCATTAAACTTCTTTTTCAATTTACTTCTCCTTTGGTTTGTTATATCATAACAATTAATATAATATCTTTTTGATAAATATCAATTTAAATTCTCACTTTCTTTATCTTAATATCATTCGGGCTGCCAGCTTGAACAAAATTACGCACAGATTTCTTAATTTTGAATTATGAATTTTGAATGTTTAATTAATACAAAATTTATTTATTCTCTGTGCGAGTATTTTTTCAATTCAACATTCATAATTCAAAATTCAAAATTAACATAACCCTTAAAGCTTAAATCAAGTATACTTGTCAGTATCTAAACATCCTGCCACCGAGACGGATGGCGCTCCGTTTAAGACTTTTTCATAAGACAAAATTTATGTCAAATTATTTTTCCGAACGGAGCGCTGCGCGTCTCGCCGGCATAATGTTCAGATACTGGG
>JAOZMT010000117.1 GCA_029934175.1 Victivallales bacterium
CAGAATAATTAAAATAATAATAATTCTGATTTAATAATTCTGAATTAAAAAGAAGGATATAAACATTGACAAATGGATTTTATAGTCCTATAAGTCAATAGTCCTATAGTCAATAGTCCTATAGTCAATAGTCAATAGTCAATAGTCCTATAGTCCTATAGTCCTATAGTCCTATAGTCCTATAGTCCTATAGTCCTATTTTGCGATTTATGCAAAAAAATCAGAATGATTAAATTATGAGGTCGGAATAAATTAAAAAATCAGCTGAATCAGCAGAAAAAAAGGAGAAAAGTATGAGAATTGAAAAAGAAACAATCAAGAAGTTAATCAAGGATACAATGTTATTCTCTGCGATGTGTGCAACTTTTGCGGTTTATGCAAAAACTGGAGATGAAATTTTAAAAGAAACAAATGTGCAAGGTGGATTAATTGTTCATATTGATTCTAATGATGGAAAATTAACAACGGAACTACATCCTAATGATAGGTATATTGTTCAAGGTTTTGACAGCTCTAAAAAAGATATTGAACAGTCAAGAAAATATATTAAATCTAAAAATTTATATGGTCGGGTTTCTGTTGAACACAGGGATAGTAGCTCTTTGCCTTTTATTGACAATTTTGTAACTCTTGTTGTTTCAGAAAGTCTTGGAAAAGTTTCGATGGATGAAGTTATGCGTGTTTTAGAACCTAATGGCATTGCTTATATAAAAACAGGTAGTGATTGGAAAAAAACAATAAAACCTCGTTCTGAAAAACTTGGTGACTGGACTCATGGATTGAATAAGCCAGATGGTAATATTGTTTCAAGTGATGAACTCGTTGGTCCGCCTAAATATGTCCAATGGTTAGCGAAACCTCAATGGGCTAGAACTCATAGATATAGAATCCCATACACTATGATAACTACAAATAATAGAATATTCAGTATTGTAAATGATGTTCCTGCTGGATTATCTGTTTTACCTGATAGATTGCAATTAGTTGCAAGAAATGCTTTTAATGGTGTTTTATTATGGAAAATTCCTATTCTTAGAATAAAACCATCAAAAGGTCCAGAAGATGGTAGAAAAAGGAGTAACCTTCCTAACTTAGGAACTGGTTTATTATATGCTCCAAGCTCAAGAGCTGAAACAAGAATTGTTTGCACTGATAATACTGTTTTTGCTGCTTTGGGTAAAAATGGTGAAATTGTTGCAATTGATGCTGCCACTGGAAAACATATTAAAACTTATGAAAATACAAAAGAGACAGAAAAAATAATATATATCAATGGTGTTCTAATTGTTCAATATGGAAGTAAAAAAGGTAAAAAATTATATGCTATAAATGAAAAAAATGGTGAGCAATTATGGGAAATATCATTTTCAACATCTAAACCATTATCTTTAAAACCTATTATTAAAGATAAATATATGTTTATTGGTAAAGGCAAGGATATCGTTTGTATTGATTATAAAACAGGAGAAAAAATTTGGATAAAAAACTTTCCAAACCGTTCGATTTCAAGTATTTTACTATTTGGAGAAAATTATAGTGGACCTATGGGGGCAGACCGTTTAATTGCTTATGAAGATGTCTTGGTTTATTCCTATTTAAAATTAACTTCTAAGGTTATTGAAAAAGTTGTTGAAAAACCTGCGGAAGAAGTGGCAGTGGAAAATTCTGATAAAAAAGAGAAGAAAAGGAGAAAAAAAAGAGGTAAAAAGAAGAAGTCAAAATCAGGAAAACCAATTCCTACAACGATGGTCATTTCCGCAAAAACAGGCGAGGTTCTTTGGGAGTTTGCTGGAAAAGGTCTTGAAAGAGCTGGAACTTCTGTTTTTCTTATGAACGGGTTACTTTGGACTTATGATCAAAAAGAAAACATTGTTGGGCTTGACATACATACTGGAAAAAATGTAAAAACAACAAGTATGGCTCCAACTCGTAATGGACATCATCACAGATGTTATGCTGATAAAGCTACTAAAAAATATGTTATAACTGGAATGAGAGGAATGGAATTTATAGATATTGAGACGGGAGATATTAACATAAATCCATGGTTGCGTGGTTCATGTTATATTGGGGTTTTACCAGCAAATGGTTTAATGTATAAATCGCAAGATGGTTGTGGTTGTTATTTAGATGTTAAGCTTAATGGTCATGCTGCAATTGCTTCAGATGGATTGCGAACTTCGCAACCTGTTCCGATTGATGATTCAGCTCGTTTAACAAAAGGTTCAGCTTATTCAAAGGAGACTAAAAAGTCAAATTCTAATTCTGAATGGAGAACTCATCGTCAAGATTCTCGTCGTAGTGCATCTACAAATGACAATGTATCTCCTACAGATTTAAAATCAATTTGGGATATTAAAATTGGAGGAAAGTTAAGTGGCTTAACAGCTGCTGATGGTAAAGTTTTTGTATCATCAAAAGATGAAAATCAAGTGTGTGCAATTGATGCTAAAACTGGAAAGAAAATTTGGTCATTTACAACATTTTGTGGAGTTGACTCACCTCCGACGATTGATAACGGTCTTGCAATTTTTGGTTCAAGAGATGGATTTGTTTATTGTTTAAATGCTGAAACAGGAGAACTCAAATGGCGTTTTCAAGCTGCCCCAGTTGACCGCAGAATTTTAGATGACGGATTAATTGAATCTGCATGGCCTGTTCATGGTTGTGTATTAGTTGATAATGGTATTGCATATTTTTCTGCTGGTAGAACTTCGCTGTTAGATGGTGGTATTTATCTTTATGGAGTTGATGTTAAAACAGGGAAATTAATTCATAAAGGTTTAATAAATGATGTAAGCACTGCACAAAAAGCAGCAGATAAAAATGATGGAACAGAGCATATTGAGAAAGCAATTGGAGTTTTACAAGATATTTTAGTTAAAGATGGCGATGCAATGTTTATGCAATTTCAAAAAATTGGAATGGATTTAAAATTAGGTAGCAAAGGTGGCGGAAAACAGCTTGGTTTTTTAGGAGATAGCCTACTTTATCCTGCATGGTTTTGTCGAACTGGTTGGTATATTGGCGAACCATCTCAAAAATCAACTTTTGAAGCTAGAGAGGGCAAGAAAAAAGCGAACACTGTAATTAACGAACCATTCCGTCAAGGTCAATATTTGATATTTGATGATAAAACAACTTATGGTATGAGAATATTTAAGTATATTGCAAAATTGGGAAGTTTTGTTCCTGGAGCTGACGGATACGAACTGTTTGCTGATTCAAATGAGAGTGATAAACATTTATGGTCAGTTCGTGTTCCAGTTAGAATTGAAGCGATGATTGTTACTGATGCGCAAAAAGACCAACAAGGAAAAATATTATTTATCGCAGGAACACCTGATATTGTTGATACAACAGATTATTGGGCAGCAGTTGATGGTAGAAAAGGCGGTAAACTTTGGTCAATTGATGCTACAAATGGAAAAGCAATTAGTAAATATGATTTGAAATCAGCGCCAGTTTTTGACGGAATGATTGCTGAAAATGGAAAAATTTATATTGCAACTAAAGATGGAAGTATTGTTTGCTGGGGAAATAAATAAATTGGGGATTGTTGGATTAATGGATTAATGGATTATGGGATTGTTAAATGTAGGGACAAACTGCGTTTACCATGTTTTGAGGCATTAAAACACGCCAACGGCGTTACATATATTAGCCCACGGCAACGCCCTAGGTATGATATAAAAACAAACCGCACCCTGTAGGGGTGCAACAAAAATCTATTGTTAATGGAGGAAGTTTAGAAAAAGATAATAACGGTTCTATCTCAATTGTTTCTTTAGATGGAAAAATTAAAAACTGAACTGGATAAACATTGGAATCCTGATAAAATAAAGGAACATGTGATTCGAAATTGTGATGAATCAAGATTGATTCATCAATTTAATAAAATAACAAAAATAAAAGATAATGAAGCTTGGGTATGTAAAGCCGAAGTTAATTATTTAAACTAAAAAAAAGAGTCTATTATGACAAAGAAAGAAAATTTATTGAAGGTATTAAGATGTGAAGAACCTGGATGGGTTCCATTTGTATTAAACTTTCAACAGTGGTTTGTTCATCATCAAAATAATAATATTTTGCCAGATGAGCTAAAGTGGTGCGAAGATTATATTGATGCGATGAAAACACTGGATATAGACATTTTTACAAGAAGTCTTGATAATGGGTGTAGAGAAGTTGATACTACTCTTGAGCGTCAAGAAATTATTGAGGAAAAACCACTAGGAACTTGTAAAACAATTAGATATGAAACTCCTTATGGAATTGCACAAGAAGTTCATCAAGAACAACGAGATCAATCTACTTGGCATGATGAAGAATTTTTTATCAGCGATTGGGAAAAAAATGGAAAAGCTGCAATGGCGGTTTTGGAACAAACAGATTTTGTTTGGGAAAAAGAAGTTTTTGAAAAGTCAGCAAAAAAAATAGGGGATGATGGTATTTTTAATCTAGCTTGTTGGGCAACTCCTTTAAAATGGTTGCATTGGAAAGCTGGACTTCAAGATTCTTGTTTTCTTATAATGGATAATCCAAAAGAAATTAAAGAATATTGTGATTTATATTGGTCGAAATTAACTCCTATATTAAAAGAAATGGCTGATCATCCTGAAGTGAATTCTGTTATTTTAATGGATAATGTTGATGCTCCTTTTTATGGTTCTTTTTTAGCAGAAGAATATTGGACTCCTTATGTCCAAGATGCTGTAAGTATTATGAAAAATAAAGGTAAATTTTTATGGGTGCATGCTTGCGGGCAACTTTCTGGATTAGCAAGTGAATTTACTAAATCTAAAGTAACTGGACTTGAGGGAGTTTCTCACAAACCTATTGGAGATTGGAGTGTTTCAGAAGCTTTAAATACTCATCCTGAATATATTTTTAATGGAGGTTTTTCAGGAGAAGAACAAAGAATGGAAAAAGATGATGATGTTAGAGTATTTTATAAAAAATATTTAGCAGAAGCAAGCAAAAAAAGATTTATGTTTGGTGCATCATGTAACACTTCTATCGGGACTTCATGGGAGAGAATAAAATTAGTTCGTGACATTGTAAGAGAATGGGGAGGTATGCCGAACTGATTGTAGCTTACTTAAAAATCTATATAGCACAAAAGATGGAAATATTGCTTGTTGGGGAAAATAATAAAAGGAGGAAATATGAACTTAAAAGAATTGATATTAAAAAATAGAAGTTATAGAAGATTTTTTCAAAATCATACTATTGAAAAAGAGGATTTGGTAGAGCTTGTAAATCTTGCACGCCTATCTCCTTCTGGAGCGAATAATCAACCTCTGAAATATATGTTATCATATACTCCAGAAATGAATAATGATATATTTCAGCACCTTTTTTGGGCAGGATATTTGAAGGATTGGAATGGTCCAGAAGAGGGCGAACGACCATCAGGATATATTGTAATGTTGTGCGATAAAAATATCAGTCAAAATTCAGGCTGTGATCATGGAATTGCTGCTCAAAGTATTTTACTTGGAGCAACAGAATTAGGTCTTGGCGGTTGTATTTTAGGTTCGATAAAACGAGAAGAATTAAAAAAGAGTTTAAATATTTCAGATCACTTTGATATTCAATTAGTAATTGCACTTGGGAAACCAAAAGAAAAAGTTGTAATTGATTCTATTAATGATACTGTTGATATTAAATATTGGCGTGATGGAGATATTCATCATGTCCCAAAAAGATCTCTTGAAGAAATAATAGTAACAGAAAAATAAAAAGGCGAAAAGTATGAAAAAGAAAAATTTATTGTTTATCTTTACAGATGAACAAAGAGCGGATACGCTTAAAGCGTATGGTAGTAAAAATGTAATTATGCCTAATGTTAATGCATTAGCTGAAAAAAGTTATGTGTTTGAGAATTGTTATGTTACAAGTCCTGTTTGCACGCCAAGTCGTGCAAGTATAATGAGTGGACTTTATCCAACTGCAACAGGTGCTGATATGAATAATTCTCCTATGACCGTTGATTGTAAATGTTTCCCTGAATTATTGCCTTGCGATGTCCGCAAAGAATACAAAACAGCGTATCATGGGAAATGGCATTTGGGAGATGAAATATTTGCTCAACATGGTTTTGATGAATGGGTTGGAATTGAAGATTTTTATACTGACCATTATTCTGATGGACATAGCGAAGATGAAAGAAGTGATTATCATCATTGGTTAGTGGAAAATGGGTTTAAGGTTGATAATGAAAAAGCAAATAAATTTACTCGTTCAAGAGCTGCATTTATGCCAGAAAGATTTACAAAAGCATCATATCTTGCGGAAACCGCAACTGATTTTATTGATAAAAATAAAGATGAACCATTTATTCTTTATGTAAATTATTTAGAGCCACACATGCCGTTTCATGGACCTCTAACAAATGAATACGACCCAAGTGAAATTGATTTGCCTGAAAACTTTGACCATGATTTATCCGAAGAAGATGTTATGCGTGTTAAACTTTTAGCCGCAGAATTTCAAGCACATGGCGAAGGGGTTTATGATTTAAAAAAAGAAGCGGGCTGGAAACAATTAATCGCAGCTTATCGTGGTTTATGCACTCTTGCTGATAAAAGCATTGGTAAAATTTTGCAATCTCTAAAAGATAATGGTTTAGAAGATGATACAATTATTGTATTTACATCTGACCATGGAGATATGATGGGAAGTCATAAACTTGCTCATAAAAGTCTATTCTATAAAGAATGTGCAACAGTTCCATATTTATTACATTTACCTAAGCAGGAGAAGTCTCATCGAGTTGGTGGTTATTCTTCTAATATTGATATTGTTCCGACTTTAATGGATGCAATGGGATATGATATTC
>JAOZMT010000118.1 GCA_029934175.1 Victivallales bacterium
ACTTCTTCTATTGATTGTTCAATACTATGAGTTCCGAAATGTTAGACCTAATTATACGCCCTATGATTTCTTCGTCTTTCACTTACTTGTTCTTCTGAAGTTCCATCACTTATGAGTTCATATAAAATAGCTTGTTTCCCATCTTTTTTCCTTCTTAAAATACGCCCTAATCTTTGGACATGTTCGCGAATGCTACCGCTTCCAGAAACAATTATGCCAACACTTGCCTCAGGAACATCGACTCCTTCATTTAAGACTTTACTGGTGACCAAAATAGGATATTCGCCTGATCTAAATTTTTCTAAAAAATCCTTTCTTTCAATTGCTTTAGTTCTATGAGTAATAACTGGCAAATAAAAGTTTTTCCCAATCTCATAAGCAGAGTCATTTTCTGCTGTAAAAATAATAATTCGTTCTGAAGAGTGTTGCATTATTAACTCCCATAACTTTTTTATTTTACTTCTTCCACTTCTTGCTATTTTTTTTTGCATCAAATAAGCATTCATAGCTTCTCGACCATTCATTTGTCTTGAGCATTGTATAATAAATTGACTCCAACCACTTTTATTTGAGAAATTAATACCATTAGCACGAACAAAGTTTATATAAATTTTCCTGTTAATTTCATACTCATTTAGTTCATCTTCTTCTAATGCTAAGTGAATTTGTTCTGTTTGATATTCTGATAAAACATTGCCTTCTAAGTCATCAATATGAACATTATATAAAAGAGGACCTACAATATTATACAATAAATTTTCTCCACCATCTTCACGCTCTAAAGTTGCGGTTAATGCAAGTCTATATGGTGCAATATTCATAATTGCAATTTGTTTATTAACAGAACTTGGCAAGTGATGACATTCATCAAATATAATAAAACCAAATCTATTCCCTATAAATTCAGTCATAATAACAGCAGAGTCATAAGTGCTAACTGTTATATCTTGAATATTTTTTGAACCACCACCTAGCATTCCAACTTGGCAATCAAAAGATTTTTCTAAACCAGTAGCCCATTGTTGCATTAAATCAATAGTTGGTGCGATTATTATTGTTGGTCTTTTGACTATATTTATTGCTAACATTGCAAGAAATGATTTTCCACTTCCTGTGGGCATTTCAATAACTCCCCTTTTGTTTCCATTACACCAAGCAGTGAGAGCATCTTTTTGGTGTGGCATAGGGGTGAAATCAGTTTTCAAATCAATAGATATTGGAGTGAAATTTTTGGCATTATCTTGATATTTTATCTTTTTTCTATGAAGTGTTAAAACTATATCGGCATATTTAAAACCCTCTGCTCTAAAAGCTTTGATTCGTGTATCATATTTTATAAATTGTTCAACAGGTTTCAGTTCTTCTTCAGTTCCATTTATAATCAAAGTCCCATATTCAAAATCAATATTAATCATATATCTTCCGTTTCTTATATTTTTTAGTGTCAACGAATTTATTTCTACAGATACAAAATAAACTGCACAAATCGCAAAAGAATATAACATAACTCAAACAAAGTTCAAGTGAAAATAATTATTTTTTTGCGAATTGTGCAGTTTATTATTTGAAAATATATAAATTTGATGTATATTAAAAAATCATAAAATTTAACTGTGATAAAGTTAGGAGGGGAAATGTTTATTGAGGATATATTGAAAGATTTAGATAAAAATGCAAATAAAGTTGCAAAAAATGTTATCTGTAAAACACAAAGCGAGCCTGCAAATGCAGGAATTAAAAATAGCAAAGAGATTATAGAAAAAATACAAAGTAATAAAAAAGATTTTGACGCAAAGGAATTATATAATGAAGTGTTTGCATGAAGTAAATGAGAGTCTTTTATTTGATCAAAAGCAGATAGCATCTTTTTATTTTGAATACATTAATTTTCTAAAAGAATGTGCTTATGATTTTAAAATTTCTTTGAAAGATGGTTTAACTTTTTCAAATACTAATTTTGAAAATATTATGCGAGAAATTAATAAAGATTTATTTATTTATTTTGTCATATAGAAGAAATTTAAAAAATGGTGTTTCGGAAGGTAAAATTGCAGGTGTGATGTTATTTAGACTAATTAAAACACCTTGTGTTTTTCCTATTATAAAAAACGATGCTGACAAAGAATATATTTTATTTTTTAATAATTTCCTTGCTATTTCATTTATATTCAAAAAATTTTTAGGGATAAATCAAGAAGATATAATTAATAAATATAAAAGGCTTGTTAAAGAAATAAGCTTTTCTATCACTTATCGACATACCAATCAAGAAACATTAGGTATGATCTTTGATTTACATTTTTGTTAAAAAAACGAGACTTATTTGTGATTTAAGCAAAAAAAATCTTATATTGAAAACTTGTTATCCTATAACCCCACATCTCAATCAATCAAAGAAGCTCGTTTTTCACGCCATTTCATAAAAATTGCGACTTGTGCAAATAAGCAGATTATGAAGCAAATTAAAATAAATATTTCTCCGTATTTTGTGTAAAAAGTTAATTTAGGATTTTTTAATACTTCAATTTCAAAGTTCGCAAATCCAGAACCTTTTTCTTTAGGCTTTGTTATCATATTGTCAGGAGATATACTTCCATCAGGATTTATCAATACTGAATTGCTATCATTGCCACAACGAATTAAATATCTTTGATTTTCCACAGCACGAAATATAGAATTAGCTAAATGTTGCTCAGACTCCGAACTTTCTGGATACCATGCGTCATTTGTTATTACAACCAAGACATTTGCACCATTTTTGCACGCTTCGCGAGAAATATAAGGGAATACATCCTCAAAACAAATACTAATTCCAGCAAAAACATCTTTTTTTATCTCTAAAGGATTAAACTTATTGCCTGGAGTCAAATCACGCCCCATATCAACCATATTAACAAAAAAATTAGGGAGCAAACTTCTCAATGGAATATATTCTCCAAATGGCACACGATGTTCTTTATCATATTTATCTTTTATTTGTCCATCTTTCCCAATTAACATTGCACTATTAAAAATTAAAGCATCTTTAGAGTCTTTTTGGAAAAAGAAATCAATAGTTCCTATTAAAAATGGAATTTTAGTTTTATCAATGAGTCCTGTTAAGCGATTTCTATAGTCACGAGCAACAGGATGATTAGCATCTCTATAAAAAACAGGAACAGCCGTTTCTGACCAAATAACAATATCTGGCTTAGTTATTACAGCAAGAGAACTTAACCCCATATAAGTATTTAAGGCATTTTCAGCTTCGCCTTCTTTTGGTATTCTACACTGTTTTATATTTCCTTGAATAACAGATGCTCGGAGTGGAATTTTTTCTGCTTTAGTATCTTTTATCAAGCGTTTTGAATATGTGAGTGAAGTTAATACAATTAGTCCAAAAGCAATGATTAAGGTAACAGGTCTTTTGTATCTTCCTTGTTTAAAACCTTGTTTCCAGCCGTCAAAAGCAAGAGCTAATGCAATATTGAAGAATATTATGATAAATGACACTCCATACATTCCAGTGTATTCCACAATCTGAATTAATGAAATATTTTGCCATTGAGATGCAGCTAAAAAATTCCATGGCATACCAGTAGCAAACCAAGAACGAACCCATTCTATGAAACACCATAATGCTGAAATAACAACTGTAAATATAATTTGTTTTTTATGTGATATATCGACATATTTTTCCATTTCTTCGTAACCTTGCAATTGAACTTTGACAGGAATAAAGATATATTGTTTGATACACGGAACTGCCATAGCCCAAACTGCATTAAAACTCGCAAGGATTGCAGCTAAAACAAAAGGAAGGACAAATTCAATTTCTCGAATCCAAAAGAAAGAGCAAAAGTGCCATGAAAAAGCCCAAATAAATCCTGCCCTAAGAGCTTCCCATTTTTGCATATTTCTGATAATATAGAATAATGGAATAATACTAATCCAAGCAGTAATGTGAAAATTATGTGGAGGAAACATCAAAGATGCAAATGCTCCAGATATTACTAAAAATAAAAAATTTAATAATTTTCTTTTTCGACTAACAATAAACGCATTATTTCCAGGCTGATTTTTTAGTCGTTCAACCTCTTCTTTTCGTAATTCCTGTGGTGTTTTATCAGAATTTTGCATAGTTCGCAAATTATTTTAACAAATTATCAATAACATGCTTTTCTGCCATCATTAAGAATAATAATGCTTTTTGTGCATGAAGTCTATTTTCTGCTTGTTCAAATACTATAGAATTATTAGAGTCTAAAACGCCAGCTGATATTTCTTCTCCACGATGTGCTGGGAGACAATGTAATATTTTTACATTATCAGAAGCAACGCTCATTAATTCTTCATTTAATTGATATGGTGCAAGAATTTTTAATCGTTTTTTTGCTTCATCCTCACACCCCATACTAACCCAAACATCAGTATAAAGATAATCCGCTCCTTCACATGCTTTAATAGGATCTATTTCCCACTTAGCCGAACCAGTTCCTATTTCTAAATTCATTATTTCTTCACTCGGTCTAAATTCTTCAGGAGCTGTTATTGTGAGATCGATGCCTCCTAATTTACAAGCTAAGATTAATGAATTAGGCATATTGCAAGAACCGTCGCCTAAAAATGTCATCTTTACACCATCTAGTTTTTCTGAATATTCATAAATTGTTAAAAGATCAGCTAAAACTTGACAAGGATGATATTTGTCAGTAAGAGCATTAATAATTGGAATAGTTGCGAATTGTGCAAGTTCTACAACATCTTCATGTTTATAAGTTCTAATAACAATACCTTGAACATATCGACTTAAAACTTTTGCAGTATCTTCAATTGTTTCTCCTCTTCCGAGCTGAGTTTTTGCTTGATCCAAATAAATAACATTTCCACCTAGCTCTTTAATCCCTACTTCAAATGATACTCGTGTTCTTGTAGATGATTTAGCAAATATCAATGCTATTGTCTTTCCTAATAAAGGTTTTTCCTCTAAAGTCCATCTTTTCTGTTTTATAATAGTTGATAATTTTATAATATCATTTATGTTATCACGAGTTACATCTTCTATACTTAATAAATCTTTATGCATTTTTTTCTCCTAAAATTTTTAATATAATATTCAAGCCAATATCAGCTTCTTCTTTTGTAATTACTAATGGAGGAAGTAATCTTAAAACAGTTTCCCCTGCTGGTAACGCAAGTAATCCTTCTTTTTGTAATAATTTCAATAAATCACCAAGTGGTTTATCCAAAACAATTCCAATCATTAATCCTTTACCACGAACTTCTTTAATTGCTGGAATTTCTTTTTGCATTTCTTTTAGCTTAGAAAAGAAATAGTCGCCAAGTTTTTGACAATTTTCAAGAACTCCATCATTTAAAATAGTTTCAGTCGTAGCAATAGCAGCTGCACACGCAAGAGGATTTCCTCCAAAAGTGCTAGCGTGAGTTCCTGGGACTAAAACATTTGCATACTTCGCAGTTGTCAATAATGCTCCTATCGGAAATCCGTTTCCAAGTCCTTTTGCCAATGCCATTGCATCAGGTATAACACCATAATTTTGATGTGCATAAAATACACCTGTTCGACCAATCCCACATTGAACTTCATCAAATAGTAAAAGTATATCTTTTTCATTGCACAGTTCGCGAACTTTTAAAAGAAAATCTTTATCAGCAGGAATAACTCCTCCTTCTCCTTGAATAGGTTCTATTAAAATTGCAACTGTTTCATTATCAATAGCTTTTTCAATAGCATCAAAGTCATTAAATGGAGTATGAATAAAACCTGGCATATCTGGAGCAAATCCTTCTCTATACTTATCACGACCAGTTGCAGATAATGTTGATAAAGTCCTTCCATGAAAAGAATTTTCCATAGATATTATTTTATATTTGCCTTTATCACTACCCCATTTTCTAGCGAGTTTTATTAAGCCTTCATTTGCTTCAGCTCCGCTATTTGCAAAAAATGCGACACCGCCGCCAAAATTATCAATAAGTATTTTTGCTAATAATGGTTGTTGATTATTCATAAATAAATTGCTTACATGCACTAAAGTTTCAGATTGTTTTGCAATAGCATTTGATACTGTTGCTGGACAATGCCCTAAATTACATACTCCTATACCAGAGGTAAAATCAAGATACTTATTACCTTTATCATCCCATACAAAAACACCTTTACCTTTTGTTAAAAGAATTTCAGGTAGATATGTGTGCATAACATATTTATTATTAGTTTGTTGAATTGTTAAATTTTGATTCATATTGAACTCCTTGTAAATTTCCAAAAATTTAATATAAGTTAAATTTAAAAAAAATCAAGTTTTTTTCAATTAAATTCACTGGAAAAAAATCAAAATTCCACAATGTAACTTTAAAGTATATAGACCTGCAACAGAATCTGGAAAAGTTCGATTAATTAATAATTATAAATATAAAAGAAAACAAAGGTTCAAGAACTCTACTTATACCAAAATACAAGAACAAAGAAAAATAGAATACTATAAAAGAACATATCCAAATTTGACTACAATAGAAATTCAAGAAAAAGAAAAATAAAAAAGAGAAGAAAATAAAAGGCGAGGAATGGAACAATATAGAAGAAGATACCCCGCCTCACTGCAATAGGAATTCAGGAAACAATAATTAAAAAAGATATAAACTAATCCCCTTAAAAGATTGAATTATAGACCTTTGCAAATGAATTGATACGAGTTTTTTATTAAAGAAATTAATATTAGAATACGAATATTGAGCTTTTATTTTTATTGCACACATTAACAGAGCTCAAGTAGTTAAG
>JAOZMT010000119.1 GCA_029934175.1 Victivallales bacterium
ATTCAAAAATCATAGTTCGAATAGTTTCATTTGGCACACTTAAAAAAGGTTTGCCACGAACTGTTTTTGTTGAGTATGTTAAAAATCCTAAATGATAAAGCAAAGATATAAAGTTTTCTGGTTTATTTATTTCATCAAATGGAAAACTATCTAAAACGACACTAGCTATTCCACCGTCTGAGATAATTTTATTTAAAGCATCAAAATTTCCATTTAATTTATTATTGATAATAATTAAAGACTTCAATTTTTGATAACCAGTTCGCAAATTTTTATCAATTGGATTTTCTGGGAATCCATCATTTTCAAAATAATTGGTCAAAAAATAAAGAACAGAGCATGTATTAAACATTGTTTCTTTTGCATTTATTGAAAATCTATATGAGTCATAATATTTTTTCATTATTTCAATAGCTTCATTTTTATCTTCTGAGCGAAATACTCCTGCAGCTATATAGTAATCTAAAATATTATGAATATCTTGAAGAGTAAAACCAAACGCCTCACTTAACGATAAATTCGTGCTGACAAAATTACCAATATTACAGCCACTTGTAACATCATCCATTGTTACTGGAGAAACTCCAGTGATAAACAGTCTTTCTATATTTGACTCATTCTCTTCTGCACATTTCTTTAAAACTGCAAAAAATGATTTAAACATTCCCGATGCATGCACTAAGTTATGATAGTCAGATATTCTTTGCTCCGAAATAATTGTATTTGCAAAGTTATCATACTCGTCTATCATAATATAGATTTTTTTATCATCTTCACTTAAACCAATATTCAATGCTTCTATTTTTTCATGAACATAAGACTCTTCTTTTATTTCTATTCTTAGAGCTTCACTAATATATTCACTATAATTATCTACAAATTTATTTATTATTTTATTACAATAATTATTAAAAGAAGCCTCTATTTTATCCACTTTACAATCCAAGCCTGAAAAATTAAATCTTAAAATCATATATTTTGATTTTTCTTCTGTTGGATTATCTAAAATCCAAGTGTCATGAAATAATTTATCAAACTTTTGAATATTCTTCAAGTCATAATAACTATGCAACATAGACAAAAACATACTTTTACCAAATCGTCTAGGACGAATTAAAAAGATGTTATTTGTTTTTTCTATTACAGGGATATACATTGTTTTATCAAGATAATATTTATTCTGTGCATTTACTTTATCAAATGCACCTATTCCATAAGGTATTCCTTTTATTTTTTCCATGACATATCCTATTTTTTATGTTGAACTTAAAATTTCAAATTACCAAGGCTTTTCATAATATTATCTTGAGTTTGGGTTATTTCTTTAGAATCTAAAGTTCTATTGTCTGCTCCGTAAGTTATTCGGAATGATATAGATTTTTCGCCTGCCTCTATCCCATCTCCTTGGTATATCGAAAATACTTCAATGTTTTTTATTAACTTCTTAGCAGATTTTGAAATAACTTTCTCTATGTCGCCTGCAAGAACTTTTTCTCCTACATTAACAGTTACATCAAATGTTACTTCTGGATATTTTGAAATAGGCTTATATGTCATTTTTCTTTCATTTTTTTCAATTTCATCAAAGTGAATTGTCCATAAATAAACATTATTTTTTATGCCTTTTTCTTGTGCTATATTTGGATGTAATTTATAAATTTCTGCAAGTTTTTGACGACCTCTATAAAATCCAGCCGCAATTCCTGGGTGAATCCATAAATCCAAATCATCTTCTTTATCTGCGAGTTGTGCAACTTGTGCATTTGCGATTCCTGCAATGCTTAATAAGTCTAAAACAATGCGTTTTGCATCATAAAAAGAATCTGTTTGTCCATCGTTCTTTTTATACTCAGGAACAATACAGCCACTCACTTTAAATTTCTCAGTTGGCAATAACCCTTGCATTTGAGTTGTATCGTAAACTCTACCAAATTCAAACATTTTAAAATCATTGAAATATTTCAAGTTTTCAGCAACTGCATCTATTAATAAAGGCATCACAACTGGTCTCATAAACTTTGCATCTTCACTTAATGGATTTGACAATGTCATTAAGTTGTCTGAAGCAACACCATACGAATCTAATTGTTTTTCGCCACTCCATGGATATAAAAGGATTTCAGAAAAACCATAACCATTTGTCAGCACTTCTTTAAATTGTCTTTCAAGTTTTCTTGAATTATTTGGTGCTGCTGGTGGTTTGATTTCTGTTGATAAATTATATGGCGTAATATTATCGTATCCATACATTCTTCCTACTTCTTCAACAATATCTTCAGCAATTTCAACATCTTTTGTTGAACGCCAGCTAGGAACTGTAATATCTAAATCTCCTTTTAAAACAAATCCTAATGATTTCAATTTAGAATTAATAAAATCATCTGTAATATCCGAACAACCTAAGCGTTTGCGAATAAAATCAAAATTTGTTTTAATTTCAATAGTTTTATACGGCGAATTAAAGCTATCAGCAATATCTCCAACAATCTCAGCTTCAGGACATAATTCTGTTATTAATTGTGCTGCTCGTTGTAAAGCGATAATTGTATTTTCAGGATCTAATGATTTCTCAAATCTCATTGATGAATCTGAACGCAAGCCTAATCTATTTGATGTTTTCCTAACAGTTGCTGCTGCGAAGTGTGCAGATTCTAAAATTAAATCTGTGGTTTCTTCTGTTATACCTGTAATTGCACCGCCCATAACTCCTGCAAGTGCAACGGCTTTACCGCCATTATCAATAACTAAATCAGATTCTGTCATTACATAATCTTCTTCATCTAAAGCCTTAAAACTTTCACCTGCATTCGCTGAACGAACAATCATTTTCTTATCAGCAAGTTTAGCCACATCAAAAGCATGCATTGGTTGTCCCAATTCCAATAAAATATAATTTGTAATATCTACAATATTATTTATTGAGTTTAAACCAACAGCACGAAGGCGTTGTTGCATCCATTCTGGTGATGGTCCTACTTTGATATTTTTTATCTCAAGTGCTGAATATCTTCTACATAATTCAGGTGTTTGATTTTCTATCGTTACAGCACTTGTTTTATTGCAAGATAACTCTACTCCTGGATATGATTTCAAAGGAATTGCATAAATCGCAGAAAGTTCGCGTGCAAATCCATAATGCCCCCATAAATCTGGGCGATGTGTCAACGATTTATTGTCTATCTCAAATAAAATGTCTTTTATTTTTTTGAACATATCTAAATCTGATAACTTTTCGCCTAAAGGAGTATCTGCTGGTAATTCTAAAACGCCATCGCTAGCATCACTTAATCCTAATTCCGTCTCTGAACAAAGCATTCCTATACTTTCAACTCCACGAATTTTTGTCTTTTTTATAACTAACTCAAATTTTTTGCCCTCTTTGTCTTTAAGTGTAAATTTTGAACCTAAATCTGCAAAAGGTAATTTTATTCCTGCACGACAATTTTCCGCACCGCAAACTATCGTAACCTCTTTTGTGCCGTCTGTTATTGTTGCTAATTTTAATTTGTCTGCGTCGGGATGTGGTTCAGTTTTTATAACCTCCACAACACGAACTTGCGATAATGCCTCGCCACAAATTTTAACATCCTCAACCTCTGCAACACGCAGAGAAATCAACACTCCTAATTCATTCGGTGTTCTATCTAAATCATAATCTATATAATCTTTAATCCAATCTAATGAAAGCCACATTTTTAATTCTCCTTTTTAAACAAATTGTCCGCTAAATCTAAGGTCTCCACTATGAAAATGGCGAATATCTTCTATTTTATAACGCATCATAACTAACCTATCCATACCTAATCCAAATGCAAAACCTGAATATTTTTCAGTATCAATTCCACCGTGTTTCAAAACATTAGGATGAACCATACCACAAGGCATTAACTCTACCCAACCAGATTGTTTACATACCGAACAACCTTTGCCGTTGCATATCAAACACGATATATCTAATTCAAAACCAGGTTCAACAAAAGGGAAAAACCCAGGTCTTAAACGCACTTCTACATCTTTTTTGAAAATTTCTCGTAAAAGAGTTTTCATTGTGCTAATAAGATTCGCAACATTAATTCCTTCGCCTACAACCATTCCTTCTAATTGATGAAATGCTGCTTCATGTGATGCATCAGTTCTTTCAACACGAAAAACTCGCCCTGGTCCTATAACTTTAAACGGTGGCTTTATTTTTTCCATACCACGAACTTGTATCGCAGATGTATGAGTTCTTAAAATAGCACCATTATCAAAATAGAAAGTATCTTGCATATCTCGTGCAGGATGATCTGCTGGGATATTAAGAGCTTCAAAGTTATAATAATCTGTTTCAATATGTGGTCCATCAAGCACAGAAAAACCTAAAGACATAAAAATATCTTCAATTTCGTATTGAATTTTTGATATAGGATGAATCCCACCAAGTTGACTTTTTGAACTATTTAGAGTAACATCCAACCATTCAGAAGCAATTTTTTCATTAACAAGATTATTCTCAATTTCTGCACGCTTCGCAACTATTTCTCCATTGATGCTTACTTTTATTTGATTTGCAAGCTTACCAACGATACCTCGTTCTTCAGGGGCAACATTTTTCAGATTTTTCAAGACGCTCGTTAAAGCACCTTTTTTTCCTAAAAACTCAACCTTTAGGTCTTCAAGTTTTTGTATGGAAGAGATTGAGACTACACGATTTTGAAAATCTTTTAAAATATCATCTAATTTATCTTTCATTATTTTATTCCTTAATTATTAATGGTGTGAGAAAATTCTTTCAGTAGCATGATAAAGAGCAACGCCTAATTCGTTGGCTTTTTTAATAACATCTGCATCTTTCAAAGAACCTGCAGGAGCTATAATAGCTGATACACCAGCTTTTGCCGCAACTTCAACTGCATCTGAAAAAGGGAAAAAACCATCACTAGACATAACAGAACCATCTATAGTTTCCGCACCTTCATATTTACATTTGAATTTTTCAATAGCTTGTTCAACAGCACCGACACGATCTTGTTCTCCAGTTCCAACCGCTAAAGTCTGACCATTTTTCATTATCACAACACCATTTGAGCGAACACTCAAATTAATATACCAAGCAGCAAGCAAGTCTTCTTTTTCTGCACAAGTCGCAGCTATCTCAGATTTTTGTTCGCCAACGCTTTTATTTTTTCCTGTAGCTATTTTCAAATCTTCAATGCCACGAATATTTGTTAAAAGAGGTGCAGCAACAACAATTGAACCATCAGCTAAAACTTTCATTGTATTAAAATCTTTAGTTTCATCTCCTACATATTTTGGAAGATTGTCTAAGTTTCCGCATTTTATAATACGAATAGATTTGTTCATTTTAAACTTTTCAGAATTATTAAAAGCAGCAATTGCTTCATCAGAATAATCAGGAGCAACCACACATTCAACAAAAGACCCCATAATTTCTTCAGCCGTTTCAAGGTCCACAGGCACATTAAAAGCAACAGCTGAGCCAAAAGCAGCACGAGCATCACAATCTCTTGCTTTTATATAAACATCCTTCATAGATTCTCCAGTTCTTTGAACAGCAGCACCACTAGGATTAACATGTTTCATAACTGCACAAGCCGCATCTTTGAAATATTTAACAATATTAATAGCATAAGAAATATCTTCTAAATTTGTTTGAGACAATCCACTCTTTCCAGTTTTCAAAATTTCCATATCGCCAATACATGACTTTGTGCCTTTTATTTTATAATGTGCAGCTGGCTGATGAGGATTTGTTCCATAACGCAAGTCTTCAACTTTTTCAAATTCAACACCACTTATAGAGATTGCATCTTCAAAATTTCCAATATTTTTTGACAAATAAGTATTTCTATTTAATTCTTGTGAACTCATAACGATTCCTTTGTTTAATTTTAATTAAAGTATTATTTAATAATAAACCTTTAATATACTACAAAATTTCTAAAATTCATTTTTTTTCTATCTTTTTTTCTTAAAAAGTTTGATATTTCCTTAAAGTGTGTTAAATTACTTAAATTATAACGCGGGGTGGAGCAGAGGTAGCTCGTCAGGCTCATAACCTGAAGGCCGTTGGTTCGATTCCAACCCCCGCTACCATTTTTCATATATATTATTCATTCCTATTCCTAAAATAATTATTAAGCAGAATAATTCTGTCTCTTATTAATTTTAAATTAATTCAAATTCTCTCATTACACTAATTTTATTTTTTACCTAATCATTAACAATGGTATATATTCAGTGAAGCATATTAAACTATACTTAACCACAGGAAATAAAGTTAAAAACTAAGTTTTACAAAGAAAACCTTTGTGTTCTTTGCGAAAAACTTCGTCTACTTTATGGTAAAACGGGGATTACTGAATATATACTAACAATGAAACCAAAGATTACGACTCATTAAAAAACTCTTACTAATTATTCTGCTTAACAAGAAGAATTTTAATATTAAATTTTCAAAATGATTCTGTAAATCTTGGAAATCCTGTTATCCTGTAAAAACAATTGTTGGGCGGCGTTATGTAAAGGTTTATGTTATTTAACCTCAAATTTATTTATTAATCCATTAAAACCTTAACATAATACTTGAGACTATTTAATTGAAAACCTTTACATTTTTTAGAATAATAGATATATTATGAATATTTTTCAATGAAAATACAAAAAAATTATTCGATTAGCTCTTTTTGATAAAAGACATACGAATGGACTATAAGCACACGAGCCGTAAGCAAGGAAAATAGAAATTACTGGATTTTTAGATGACC
>JAOZMT010000120.1 GCA_029934175.1 Victivallales bacterium
TTTTATTAGTGTTCAATTAGTGTCTATTAGTGGTTAAAAAATCTTTATAAATAGTAACGGCATTAAGAACATCGCCAATATATATTCTATTGTGATTTAAACTAGATAGTTCTATTTGACGCTTACCTTCAATATCTAATTTTATTGCATAAATCGCAAATGACAAAATTTCATTTTCGTGCTTTTTATGAATAAAACTCTTCAATATTCAAGTTTTATTGCTTATCTTCTCTAAAAATAAAAATTAACTCTATCTTTTTTTATTTTGACTCTTTTCAACTGATTTTTTTGGAGTTTACTTGAAGTTTTAAATAATTAGATTATAGTATGTTTACACTGAAAAAAAATATTCATTCAGAAGCCATAAAAAGAGCGTTTTTATGACTTTTGCAATTGACTCAGATAAAAAGGAGAAGTAATAATATGGGCAAACCAAATTTTTTAATTGTATTAACAGATCAACAACGATTTGATTCAATTTCTGCGGCAGGAAATCCTCACATGGATACACCTAATATGGATAGACTTATAAATGAAGGTTGTCTATTTCCTAATGCTTATTCACCTAATCCTATTTGTATTCCTGCAAGACATTGTCTTATAACGGGAATGACTCCTAAATATCATGGTTTTCATGATAATGGTGGATCATTTATCAAAGATAGCGGAATTCCAACTATAGGAAGAATTTTTTCAGAAAACGGATGGCATACAGCTGCTATTGGCAAAAGTCACTTTAAGCCAGCGACAACACATCACGGTTACGATGAATTAATTTTAATGGAGGAGTTGCCTAAAGATGTTGAAGATGATGCATATTTACAAGCTTTACGCGATAATGGATATGAGGAATTAAGAAATATTCATGGCGTTAGAACAATGATTTATCATGAACCACAAAAATCCTTAGTTCCAGATGAATTACATGGGACAACTTGGCTAGGAAATACTGCTGCTGAGTGGATAGAAAAAAATCAACATAGACCATGGTTAATGACTCTTGGTTGGATTAAGCCTCATCCTCCATGGAATGTGCCAACATCCCAAAAAGATAGATATAAAAATGTAGCTTTACCAGAGCCACATCCAAACGCTATATGTCCTCCATTTCCTCAAGATGTTTTAAATTATGGTTTAGAAGATTCAGATGAAGAAAAACGCAAAATTAGGGAAGCGTATTGGACAAGCGTTAGTATGGTTGATGATGCCTTTGGTGTTGTAATGGGAACACTTGAAAAAACAAATCTTTTAGATGATACATTTATTATTTTCACCGCAGATCATGGAGAAATGCTTCAAGATAGAGGTATGTATCAAAAGATGACTCCTTATGCAGGTTCTGTTCGAATTCCTTTTGTTATTCGATACCCTAAAAGTTTTAAACAAAATTCAAAGGATGAACGCTTTGTTGATTTAATGGATATTTTACCTACAGTAATGGATGAAGCAGGTATTAATTATAATTATAAAGAGACACACAAAGAGTATAATTTATCAGGAGGATCATTATTAAATAATACTGAAACACCTGGTATTCGTTCTCGTGATATTCAAATAAGTGAATTTTCTAAGGATCGTTATAGATGGTTAATGGCATGTGAAAAAAGGTTTAAATATATACATTTTTATCGTGGTAATAAAGATTATTTATATGATTTGGTAAATGATCCAGGCGAAGCAAATAATTTAATTGGAACTGCAAATTGTCCGATAGATATTTTAAATAAATTAAAAACCGCAACCATTGAATATGAAAAAAAATTGGGCATTAGTGAAATGATTGAAAATGATGATTTTAAAGAAATTATTGTAGATGAACCAGGTGAAAAAAATGATACATATCCATTGTTTGATTGGAATAATGGAGACAAGTATCCGCGTTGGTCTTACTCTGCATTTCAAAATTTTGGAAGAGAGGAATCTAAAAAAGAAGCTAGTTTATATTTGAATGAATTAGTTAATAGTGTTGAAAATAATGGAGGTGTTGCATTTTTACAAAATATAAACTCAGAATTAGAGGGGAAGGATACAATGTGTGAAGTTTTTGAAAATTTAGGTGGAAAATCAGAAGATTTAAAGGAAATTTTAAATATAAACTAGGAGAATATAATGAAAAGATATGCTAAAGTAGAACGAAAAACAAGAGAGACTCAAATAACCGTTGAGTTAAATCTTGATGGCACAGGAAAAAGTGATATATCAACAGGAATTCCATTTATGGATCACATGCTGGAATTATTTGCTAAACATGGTTTTTTTGATTTGAAAATCCAAGCAAAGGGTGACATTGAAGTTGATTATCATCACACAATTGAAGATTTGGGGCTTGTTTTAGGGGATGCAATTGCGAAGTGTGCAGGAGAAAAAAAAGGGATAAAGCGTTATGGAAATTTTCTTTTGCCAATGGATGAAACACTTGCTATGATTGCATTAGATTTGTCAGGACGACCATATTTAGTATATGATGTTGAAGTTCCTGCAGCTACAGTCAAGGATATTGATGCTAGATTGTTTTATGAATTTTTTCAAGCTTTTACAGTGAAATCTGCAATGAATTTACATATTAAACTTATCTCTGGCGAAGAGATACATCATGTTTTTGAATCTATCTTTAAAGGACTTGCAAAATCACTTGATATAGCTTTAACATTAGATTCAAGATTAAATGGTGAAGTTATGTCAACCAAAGGAGTTTTGTAAAAAAATGCCTGCAAATTTTCCTGATTTAAGATTGCGTCGTTTTAGAAAAACTGAAACAATGCGAAATATGCTAAATATTCCTTTTCCAGAACCATCTAAATTTATATGGCCTGTGTTTGTTGTTTCAGGAACATCAAAAAAAATTGCGATAGATGCAATGCCTGGGCAATTTAGGTATAGTATTGATGAACTTTTAAAAGCTCTCGAACCAGTTGTTAAGTTTGGGGTGGGTGGAATTATGATTTTTGGAATCCCTGAGTCTGATAAAAAATCAAATACTGCACAGTTCGCATATTCTGACAATGGACTTGTGCAAAAAGCTATTATTGAAATAAAAAAGAATTTCCCAGAGTTATTTATTTTTACAGATGTTTGTATGTGTGCATATACACCTCACGGACACTGTGGAATTCTTGAAGATGATAATATTGACAATGACAAATCTATAGAAATTCTTGCACAAATCGCAACATCTCATGCATCAGCTGGAGCAGATGGGGTTGCTCCAAGTGCTATGATGGATGGTCAAATTCAAGCAATTCGCAATAATCTAAATAAAAACAAATTTAATGATACAATTTTAATGAGTTACTCTACAAAATTTGCATCATCTATGTATGGACCATTTAGAGATGCAGCTAGTAGTGCGCCAGGAAAAGGCGATAGACAAGGGTATCAAGCATCTTATGCTGATTTAAATACTGCTTTATTGGAATCTAAACTTGATGAAGCTGAAGGAGCAGATATTTTAATGGTTAAGCCTGCTTTATTTTATTTGGATATAATATTAAGAATAAAAGAAAGTTCTTTATTACCTCTTGCAGCGTATAATGTTAGTGGGGAATATTCTATGCTATATGCTACTGCTAAATGTAATTGGGGGAATTTATATGCAATGGCACGCGAATCTATAATGGCATTAAATAGAGCTGGAACTGATATTTTTATATCTTATTGGGCTAATCAATTAGATAAAATAATTACAAAAAAGTCATGACTTTTATTGATTTTTAAAACTGTAGATGTATATTACTTGATATGAAATTATGAATTAAAACCTAAATAAGAGTATTTAGGAAAAAAGTTAAAGGGAAATTATGGACATTGGAAATTTAAATAATCAGTCAGAAAGTGCTGGAGTAGATATTATTGACTTGTTGAAACAAAACTCTTCGGTTTTGCCAAAAAGATATAAATTAATGGATTTAATTGACAAAAGTGAAAAAACTTCTACTTTTTTAGTCCGAGATACTATCACAACAAGAAGAATTGCAGTTAAAATTTTATCTAAGGAAAAACAAGATACTCTAACACAAGATGAATTCTCTCGAGAAGCTCAAATTGTGGCTATTTTAGAGCATCCTAATATTATACCAGTTCATGATATTTCAATTGACCCAGATAAAAGTTTATTTTATACAATGAAGTTATTAGATGGACAAAGTTTATCGACAATTCTTAATAAACTAAGATATAAAGATCCTATTTATCAAAAAGACTATAGTTTGAACTTATTATTACAATATTTTCTTAAAGTATGCGAAGGAGTTCGCTTTTCTCATTCTAAAAAGGTTTTAAACTTAGATTTAAATACTTCATCAATTCAAGTTGGTAAACTCGGAGAAATTTATATTAAAAATTGGACACAAGCAAGATTTTTGGGTGGAAATAAAGCTTTAGGTTCAAATACCGTTCATAATTTAATGATTAAAAATCCTATAAAAGATAAAACAATATCTGGTAAGTTAGGATTTCTTGCACCTGAACAGGTTGAAGACCCTATGGGTTCTGATTATTGGACTGAAAGAACAGATATTTTTTCACTAGGTGCAATATTATATAATATACTAACGCTAACAATACCTTTTAAAGGTCAAGATGATGAACAGACTTTAAAAAACACAGTAAATTGTGAGTATAAGAGTATTGCTGAAAATACGAATTGGCTTAATATAGATGATTTAATTTTGATTACTGAAAAAGCAATGCAAAAAGATCCAATAAAAAGATATGCAACTGTAAAATATTTTATGGAAGATTTATCAAGATTTATTAGAGGCGAAGAGACAAATGTAAACCCAGACAAAGGGTTAAAAAGAATATTAAGAACTTTTCATAAAAGTCCTGTTCATTAAGAAAAACTATAAAAATTTAAGTATAAAATATATAAAAAAGGAGATACAAATGGCAATTAATGTAAGCCCGTCATTGAATAAAATGATGCAAAGAGGTAAAGATTTTCTAGGGTGTGAATATCCAATAATGAAAGGAGCAATGACATGGGTTAGTGAACCTAATTTAGTTGCAGCTGTATGTAATGCTGGCGGTTTTGCTGCTTTAGCTGGTGGTAATACTCCTCCAGAAATTCTAAGAGAACAAATCAAAGAAACTAAAAGACTAACTGATAAAAATTTTGCTGTTAATCTTGTTACAATCTCTCCTTCTTATCATAGTCAAATAGAATTATTACAAGAAGAAAAAGTCCCATTCGTTGTTTTTGCTGGAAGTATCCCGAGTGGGAAAGAAATTGCTCTTGTAAAAGCAACTGGAGCAAAAGTTATATGCTTTGCACCAACTTTTTCATTAGCAAAACGAGTTGTGAAATTTGGAGCTGATGCGTTAATTATCGAAGGAAGTGAAGCTGGTGGACATATTGGTTTTGTTTCAACTACAGTCTTATTACAACAAGTTTTATTTGAACTAGGCGAAAAATTACCTATTTTTGTATGTGGTGGTATTGCAACTGGTAAAATGTTTGCTCATATGATGATGATGGGAGCTGCTGGAGTTCAACTAGGAACTCGTTTTGTTATGACAGAAGAGTGCCAAGTTCATGAAAACTTTAAAAATATTTTCAAACGAGCAAATGCTCGTGAGGCAATGTCAACTTCACAGTTTTCTCCTATTTTGCCAGTTGTTGGTGTTCGAGCTATAAAAAATGAGTCTACTGAAAAATTTGCAGCTTTACAATTAGAAATGATTGAAAAAGTTAAAAATGAAGAAATATCAAAACACGATGCACAAATGAAAATAGAAGGTTTTTGGATGGGAGCTTTAAGAGAAGCTGCAATCGAAGGAAACATTAAGGAAGGCTCGCTTATGGCAGGTCAGTCTGTAGGACTAGTTAAAAATATTACTACAGTTTGTGAAATGTTAGAAGAACTTATAACTGACGCTAATGATGAAATTGAAGTGGTAAAAGGTAGATTATAATATCTAATAAAATGGCTGAATGGAAAAAAATAAAATTCTCAGAGTTTTTTTATTACTGATAATTCTACTTTTGATTCCTATATTTTCTTTATGGATATATATTGCTCAGCCATCTTTCTCTTCAAATAAAAAGTCAAATATACAAGTTTCTGAAAAAGCATTAGAACAACATGTTAAAATGCTATCAGAAACTTTTTATCCTCGAGGTCATGCATATACTAAAAATTTAGATAGAACAGCAGACTATATCAAAACTTTATTTTCAAAAACCAAAGGAAAAGTATCAGTCCAAGAATACAATGTTGGAGATGCTCAATATAAAAATGTTATATGCAGGTTTGGAAGTTCAGATAAAGATTTAATAGTTGTTGGAGCACATTATGATGGCTGTTTTGATACTCCTGGAGCTGATGATAATGCAAGTGGAGTTGCTGGATTATTAGAAATAGCAAGGCTAATAAATAACAGTAAAAATTTATCACAAAAAAACATAGAACTCGTTGCATATTCAACAGAAGAACCTCCCCATTTTGGTTCAAAAGATATGGGAAGTTATATTCACGCAAAAAGTTTAGCTGATAAAAATATATCTATTAAAGGAGTTCTTATTCTAGAAATGATAGGTTATTTTACAGATACTCCTAATTCGCAGACATATCCCAGTCCTATTCTTAATTTTATCTATCCAAGTGTAGGTAATTTTATTGTCATTGTAGGAAAATTACAACAACGAGAATTTACCAAAAAAATAAAAATTTCAATGAAAGGAGTAACGGATTTACCTACTTATTCCATAAATGCTCCAAGCTCAATTCCAGGAATTGATTTTTCTGATCATA
>JAOZMT010000121.1 GCA_029934175.1 Victivallales bacterium
GGTTAAATTATTAAATTGTAAAAATTAAGAGGACAACTGTTTTTAAAGAGGATACTATATTAGTTATTACTGAAAGAATTTGATGAATCATATTTTTATTGGTTGAAAGCTTTTCTTTCATTAATTGCTTAGCCGTTGTTTTTGTGCCTATTAATTTTTCAATGCCGTACCTCTCTTTGGTTTTGTTGCGATTATATGTTTCATTCTTAATTTTGAATATTCTATCCCTAATTTTATCCATTCCGAACATAGTTCTTTGAAATTATTATAATTATCTACTTCTATTTTTATGTCTGATATAAATTCTTTTCTAATATAATCAGTCTTACTTTTCATCTCATGAGTATAACTTAATTGATAATAAGATCCTGTTTTTTCTTTAGGGTTTTTATATTGTTTAGTTAATGTTCCTGGTCTTATTAAATCTACTTTTTCTAAAAGCTTTTTGATTTCTAAAATCCTGTTTTCAATTTCCTGCATTTTATCTTGCATATTATCCTCCTGTTTTTGAATTAGTATAAAATATATAACATAGCATATATATGCTTTATTACAAGTAAAATAAGATATTATATACATTTTTTAATGGAAAGTTGGAATTTATGATATTTTACAATTTATTGATGCTAAAATTTTTATATCTTCGGACTGAATTACTGAAAAAGAGCGCTTTAATTATCATATATTAAAAAGGATGTTGAAAGGGTATTTTATGTCTAATTTCTTTGTAATAAATCACTTTTAACATCATAGATTGAGCGAATCAGATATCCACATTAAATAATAATAATATCATATTCTCTCCAAATAGGCTGTCATTTAGAACCTTCTCAATTTAGGTTATTGATAATATTTCTTCTTTTGATTTCTTTTTTTATTATATTATCAATCTGAGAATTTGCTTGTTTATATTGTAAGTCGATTGATATATCTTTTTTTAACTCTTCATCTAAAGGAAAAACTTTATATTCTTGCCCTTTCTGTGCTTTGATGATGTGATAACCAAAGAAACTTGTAACAATCTGACTTACTTCGCCTTCTTCTAATTTAAAAAGAGCTTTTTCAAATTCTGCAACCATTTTACCTCTTTCAAACATTCCAAGGTCTCCACCTTTTATACTACTGCCACATTGACTTTCAGTTTTTGCGATTTGTGCAAAATCTTCTCCGTTTTTCAACCTTTCTTGTATAGCCTTTATTTTCTGAATAGCTTCATCGTGAAATTGTTTTTCGCGTCCTTTTGGCTTAATTAAAATATGAGATGCACTTAGATATTCTTTTTGTGTATATTTTGCAATGTTTGTTTCATATTCATCTTTAACCTGCTGCTCTGTTATAATTATTTTATCAATAATAGCAACTTTTTTATATTCTTCAATAGCTAGTTTAATTTGAATTTCTTTATTTTTCATTCCTTCTTTAAAATATTCTTCTTCTGTCACGCCAGCTTCTTTTAAAAAAAGATTAAAGCTTTCTAATCTCTCTGGTGTGTAAGTAGACTTTTCTCTAAGTAATACTTTTAAAACAAGAGCTTCTGAGGGAATTATTCCTATTTTTTTAGCCAAATTTAACATAATGTTTTTATCAATTTCTCGAGTTACATATCCATTTGCAATTTCCTTTATTTCATCAAGTTCGCGAGAATGATGGTGTGAACACTGTTGCTCATTACATTTTATAAATTCTTTTATCTTTAAAATTAAATCTTCTTTTTTAAGAATAAAATCATCTATTTGCAAAACAACCTCTGGAACAAAACTCCAATCATATTCTTGTTCAGCTGCGACTTGTGCAGTTTTAGTTTCTGCATAAATCGCAAAACTTGAAATCATCATTAAAATCATTAAAATCTTACTCATCATCAAAACTCCTTATTAGTTCATTTAACATAACAGATACTGTTCCAACTTTTCCTACAACAATACCAGCTGCATGGTTCGCAATTATAGCAGCTTCAACGCCTGTAGCACCTCCTAAAAGTGCAAGTGTGAAGGCTGATATAACAGTATCGCCAGCTCCAGAAACATCGAACACCTCACGAGCTCTAGTTGGAATAACTTTAACATTTCCATTTTTTTCAAACAAAGCCATTCCTTGACTTCCTAAAGTAATTAATAAGTATTGTGGAGCCCATTCTTCAGCAAGTTTTTCAGAAACTGCGATTAGTGCAGAATCATCTAGAACAGGAGTCTTAGGTTCTGAATTATATACTCCAGCTAAACCAAATGCTTCCATTCTATTTGGTGTAATTAATGTCAAATTTTTTGTTTTTAGAGGATGTCCAGGGTGTGGATCGAGTGTAATAAACAAATTATATTCTTTAGCTATATTATTAATTTTTTCAACAGTTGCTATATCAAGTAAACCTTTAGCATAATCTTCAATAAGAATAGCATCTATTTTTTTATTTTTTGCGAGTTGTGCAATATCATCTATAATCTTGTCTCTATAATATTTACTAACTTCATTAGTTGTTTCATAGTCAATTCTTAAAAGTTGTTGACCAGATGACATCACGCGTTGTTTTTCAATTGTAACTCTATCACTTGACGAATATACAGAATCAGCATTTATATTATATTCAGCCAAAAGGGAGCGAACTTTTTTTGCATTTTCATCATCTCCAATAACGCCACAAGCATACACATTTCCACTAAGAGTTACAATATTTCTCATAACATTAGATGCACCACCTAAGCATTGTGTTTTCTTATTAATTTGAACAACAGGCACAGGAGCTTCTGGAGAAATTCTTGAGGTATCTCCCCAAACATATACATCAAGCATTAAATCTCCAATCACAGCAATATTTTTTGTCTTAAATGTAGAGATAATTTCAGTTAACCTCGACTTATTCATTTTCAACCTTATTTTTTAATTCTTCTATATATATTGATAAATCTAATTTTTCATCTTTAACAAAAGTTTTTTTGTTATCCCAATGCCTAATAAAAGGTTCAAAAGCTATAAGGTCATTTTTAAGAGTTGAAATTTGTTCTCTAGTCATTTTTTCGCTATTATCCCGAATATATATTGCCATACTATCTAAACATTTTTTAGCAGGCTTAGACTCTTCAAATTTTATCCCTTTCAATTCAGATCGTAAAGAGTCTTGTAAAGATATAAGAGAAGCAATAGCAACTTCTCGTTCCCATAATTCTTCTCGTTTTAATTGACTAGGCAAATATGTTGCAAGTAAAATTTCAAATATTATTAATCCTGCAAGTAAAAATATAGCTATAAAAGTAATATAATCTTTCTTTAATTTTGTTTTATTTCTCAAGATGCACCTCCTTATTTTTTGTCTAAATGTTCAGGGACTGAAACTCCTAAAATCATTTCTTTAAAACCTTCTCGTTTGCGTATCAACCAATGTTCTTTATCTTTAACAAGAACCTCAGCAGGGCGTAAACGACCATTATATTGATAACTCATAGCATACCCATAAGCTCCAGCATTTTCTACCACAACCAAATCTCCTTCTGCGATTGATGCAGGTAATTCTCGGTCTTTAACCCAAAAATCAGTATTCTCGCATAATTGACCACATAATCCAACTTTTTCTCTTTTCTCAGACTCTTTTCCATCTACAAAAATATGATGATATGAACCATACATAGCAGGTCTTGCAAGTGTATTCATTCCTATATCTGTGCCTATAATCTTTTTATATGCATTTTTTATAGAATGAACTTTTCCAATAAGATAACCTGCATTACCCACAAAATACCTTGCAGGTTCCATCATTAATCTAGGTGATGCTAAATTGTATTCTTCAACCTTTTTAGAAAAAGTATTTGCTACTCGTTTTGCCGCTTCATCAATATCTAATTCTTCTTCTTCATCACTATAAGGAATTCCTAATCCTCCACCCAAGTCGATAAATTCAAAGTTGATTTTTAACTCTTGACCAGCCTTACCAATAATATCCATAAGTAATTCTGTGATAAATGCAAAGTATTCAGGATCAATAATACACGATCCAGGCATCATGTGTGCTCCAAATCTTGTAATCCCAGCTTCTTTAGCTTGTTTGTAAGCATCTAAAACTTGATCTGGATGCAACCCAAATTTTGCATTTGGACCAGCATTTGTTA
Organism: Victivallales bacterium; assembly: GCA_029934175.1. Classification (GTDB taxonomy): domain Bacteria; phylum Verrucomicrobiota; class Lentisphaeria; order Victivallales; family JAUVCU01; genus JAOZMT01. The sequence goes on from JAOZMT010000121.1 coordinate 4,098, forward strand.
CAAACTCTCCAACATTACTTCGTCCATATCCAGGATTTATTCTAAATGATAAAATTTCAGGTTTGCCCTGTTTTAAAACTCTAGGCAACAATGAAATATCATCTAAATTAAAAATAACTCCACTATCGAGTCCAGCTTTTATATCAGCATCCGATAAAAAATTTCCACTAAACATAACATCTTCACCGCCAAGTCCAATTTTTTTTGCGGCAAGTATTTCATTAACACTCGCAGCATCAATACCAGCACCTTCTTGTCTTAAGATATTTGCAATAGCTAAATTATTACATGCTTTGATTGCATAAAAAAATCTAAAATTAGAATAATATTTAGAAAAAGCCTTAAAAGCTTTTCTATAATTTTTTCTAATAGTATCCTCTTCATAGACATAAATAGGAGTCCCATAATTTTCTGCTAATTCTTTAGTTTCAACATTGCCAATATAAATATTATCATCAATAATTTCCATTTCATTTTCTCCTTTTATATACTTTATGAACTCTTGGACCGATTGCACAAAGAATATCATAAACATTTGTTTGTTTTATTTTAGCAATATCTGCAAGAGATATTTGCTCTGATTTTGATTTTCCTATAATAATAACTTCATCTTCAACCTTCACATTTTGTAATTCTGATACATCTACAGTTATATAATCCATAGAGACCCGTCCAACGACCGGGCATTTAGTATCATTTATAATTACTTCAAACTTATTTCCTATAGCAAATGGAACCCCATCTGCATATCCCGCAGATACTGTTGCAATTGTTTTATCTTTATGTAAAACATAAGTTTCAGAATATCCGACAGATGCACCTTTTAAAAGTTTACGAATAGATACTACTTTACTTTTCAAAGTAATCGCAGGAATTAATCCCAAAGGATTATTTTCACATGCGCCATACAAATTAATTCCTGTTCTAATTAAATTAAAAGGCTCTATATGACTTTCATTAAAATTATTAACCGCCTGACTATTTGCAATATGAATATTATCAAATGAGATATTAGATTTTTTCAAATCATCTAACAATTCTTTGAAAACATTAATTTGTTTCATCGTTTTATTATTTTCTGCATCATCCGAAGATGAAAAATGAGAAAAAATACCAGTTACCTTTATGTGTTTTAAAGCAACTATTTTTTTTATTTCAGCCAAAGCCTTTTCTTGTAATATTCCAAGTCTCCCCATGCCTGTATCAATTAATAAATTACATTCAGCAATTTTATTATACTTTTTAGCATATTGATTAATTTTCTCCGCTATTTCAAAGTCTGTTATAGGAAGTATAACATCATTTTTAATAGCTAAAGGTATTTCATCATTCAGTAGATTTCCCAATATAAGAATTTTTAAATTTAAATGTATTAAAGATAAAGCTTCCTCAAAACTGGCGACTCCAATCAAATCCACTCCTGTTTTTTGCATAAGTCTTGCAATTTCTGAAGCACCTAAACCATAAGCATTAGCCTTTAATACAACTAGTAGCTTACAATTAGGTTGCACTTTATCTTGCATCTTTACATAATTCTCTCGAATTGCAGACAAATCAACTTCAACCCATATTCTTTTTGACTCTAAATACCTTTCATTTAACATAATTATACATATTTACAAAAGCAACCTATTTTTTTGAACATTTCAATTTTAAATTTTTTTTAGCTGCGGAGTATGCATTTCTACCTTTTTTCATTAACTCTGCATCTCCAGTTGCATACGCTTTTGAAATAATTCGCTTTGCTGCAGCACATTCTTGATAAGCTTTTGCTAATGCATTATTTCCATTTTCTTTAGCTTTTGTAGCTTTTGAATCATAATGCTTTGCATAGCCTTCATATTTCTTTGCAGACTCTGCAGATGATGATATTTTTTTAGACTTACAATTTTCTTTAGCAAATGAAGTATTAATAGATAAACTAATAAAAACAATGCATACTGTGATGAATATTTTTTTTAACATAATTTTCTTCTGATTATTTAATAAATTTTTCTAAATGTTTTATATATTTTTTAGGTCCTCCAGCTTGATAACCAGTTTTTCCAAGAACTGTTCCTTCTGCATCAATGACAAGTATTGTAGGATAGCCACGAACTTTATATTTTTTTGCAAGTTTACTATTTTGTCTTTTTTCTTTACTTGATATTTTTTTTCTACTAGGAAAGTCCGCCATAAACAAAATAACATTCTTTTTTGCCCAAGCTTTAAATTCCTTTTTCTTAAAAACCTCTTTATCCAATTTAATACACCAACCACACCAATCAGAACCTGTGAAATCAATAACTATTGGCAAGTTTTTTTCTTTTGATAATTTTTGTGCCTCCGCAAAATCAGTTAACCATCCTTCTGATGCGAAACTCATTGTTGCTACTGCCGATAAAACGATTGTTAATAAAATCTTTTTCATTTTCAAATACTCCTTTTTTGTTATAATTTATAAAACTTATAATAAGTTTAACATATTTTTTGAAAAAATCAAGTTAATAGATTTTTTTTATTAGTTTTAATTTTTCATAAATCTTATAGTTCTTTAAAATATTAAAAAAAATTATTAGAGTAAAGCAAACAAAGTAACGCAGGCAAGATGCCTGCGATACTTTTTGCTTCGCAAGGTTTTTTGCTTGTTTTCT
>JAOZMT010000122.1 GCA_029934175.1 Victivallales bacterium
CTTAATCTTTGCTTAAATTAGCATTCAATAATAATAAATTCCTTGTAAAAAACATCAAATTTAAGGCGTATAATTACGCCATTTGAGTATGCAAAAAGTATCTATACGCCTCTTCTTGTCATTGGTATTTACAAAAAAACATTATTTTTTTTCATAAAAACTTGCATAATTCAAAAAAAGGCTTATATCATGTATAGAGCGTATATACACGCTCTAGTTTAATTAAAATTAAAAAATGGAGAATTTTATGGAAGACAAAGAAAATTTATTGCGTAAGCGTAAAGAATTAAAGAAAAAACTTGTTGGTATGTTAAACTCAGTAATGCAGGGACATATTCGAAAATCCCCAGCAATGACAAGAGCTAGCATGACTTTAAAGGTTAATGGCAAAACAGTAACTAGAAGTCTTAAGAAAAAAATACTTAATAAAGCTGAGAAGATGACAAAAAATCATTTATTAGTAAGAGAATTATTAAAAGAGATTTCAGAAGTAAATTGGGAACTATTAAAAATTGAAGGAGAAAGCAAATGAACGATTTCGTGGAATTTATAATGTAAAGTGTAAATGCACAACTCGCAAATAAGTTTAAATCAAAGCTCAATGAGATAAAGAATCTCCTTGAACTAAAAGAGCAATTAGCTGCTTAATGTAAAGAAATAGCAGAGTCATATCTGCTATTTTTTTAGCTATAACTTGAATTAGATAATATAACTTTATAAATAATTTGATAATTTATAAAAATATGCTATTATTATATAATAAAATATAAACTTTTAAATGTGTTTTTCAAGTAGAATAATAGGAACAGTAGTAAAGACGAATAAAATTAGGAGAAACAAATGAATTATGCACCAGGTTCAAGAGTTAAGATAAGAGATGCAGAATGGATTGTTAGAAGAGTTGATAGAACTCTTAAAGGAGGCTACGCATTGAGTGTAGTTGGTTTGTCTGAACTTGTAAAAGATACAGCATCTGTTTTTTTGACAGATATTGATAAAAATATTGAAGTAATCGATCCTTTAGAAACATCTTTCGTTGCTGATACATCAACTTATTATCGTGATTCAATGCTCTACATAGAAAGTTTATTAAGAACCGCTACACCGCCAAATGATGATAAATTATATATTGGACATACAGCAGCGATGGATACGCTACCATTTCAATTAGAACCAACAATTCAAGCTCTACAAGAACCTAGACAACGCATTTTGATTGCTGATACAGTAGGATTAGGAAAAACTCTTGAAGCTGGAATTTTAGTATCGGAATTAATTCGCAGAGGAAAAGGCAAAAGAATTCTTGTGCTTACAGTCAAAAGTATGCTTACACAATTTCAGAAAGAATTTTGGAGTCGTTTTACAATTCCTCTGACTAGATTAGATAGTGTAGGTATTCAACGAGTGCGAGCTAAAATACCATCAAACCATAATCCTTTCTATTATTATGATAAATCTATAATTTCTATTGATACACTAAAACAAGAAAATGATATTAGAATTTCTTTAGAAAAATGCTATTGGGATATAATTGTAATTGATGAAGCTCATAATGTAGCTGAACGAGGAACAAGTTCACTTCGTGCGAAACTCGCAAAATTATTAAGTGCTAGATCTGATACTCTAATAATGTTATCTGCAACTCCACATGATGGGAAAGCTAAATCATTTGCCAGTTTAATGAATATGCTTAATCCAACTGCTATTACTAATCCTGAAGAATACGGTCCAGAAGATATTAAAGGTTTGTATATTCGTAGATTTAAGAAAGATGTATTGGAGCAATTGCGAAGTTCGCAGAAAGATAGAAAGGTATTTGTTTCAAAATCAAAAGCTTCTAACATAGAAGAAACTTGTTATGATTATTTTACTGAGATGCAATTTAGCAGGCTTGATAAAAAACGAGGAGCTAATATGCTCTTTAAAACAACTTTAGAAAAATCACTCTTTTCAAGTCCGAGTGCATGTATTTCAACTGTTAATAATAGAATTAAAAAACTAGAAAAAGAGGAAACCATAGAAGCTAAAAATGATATTTCTGTTTTGAAAGAATTTATTGAAAATTTGGATAATATTTCTCCTAATGAATTCTCAAAATATGTAGAATTATTAAAACTTTTAAATAATAAAAAAGGCGAGTTAGGTTGGACTGGTAAAGCTAATGATAGAATTGTTATATTCACTGAACGAATTGATACTTTAAGTTTTTTATATTCAAACCTTATTACAGATTTAAAATTACAAGATAAACAAATAGAGATGCTTCATGGAGGACTATCAGATATTGAACAACAAAAGATTGTAGAAGAGTTTGGAAAAGAGAAATCTAAACTTAGAATTCTAGTTGCGTCTGATGTTGCTTCGGAAGGTATTAACTTACATTATTTATCGCATAAAATGATTCATTTTGATATCCCTTGGTCTCTAATGGCATTCCAGCAAAGAAATGGTCGTATTGATAGATATGGACAACCTGAAGAACCACACATTGCATATCTTATTACTGAAAGTGAAAATGAAAAGATTAAAGGAGATACTAGAATATTAGAATTGCTTATTCAAAAAGATCAACAAGCTGAAGAGAATATTGGAGATCCATCTGTTTTTATGAAAGTGTATGATATAGAAGCAGAAGAAAATTGGACAGCGAAAGCTATGGAAGAAGGAAAAAATTCTGATGATTTAAACGAGGAACTTGAAAAGAATGTTGATATTGCAAACTCTTTAGATTTTGATCCTTTTGCGATACTCGCAGGCGATGAAGATGAACCTATTCCTGTAGGTGATAACATTGAAGATAAAAAATCTAGAATTGCATCGTTATACTCAGATGATTTTCAATATTTTGATGAAGCAATAAATTATTTAAAACAAGATAACACTTTACAATACTGTGCGGATTCCGCAAATCGAATTATCAACTTTACAGCAACTGAAGAAGTGAAAGACAGATTTAAACTTTTGCCAAAAGAAGTTATGCCTGAAAATGGAGATTTCCATTTAACGGACGATAGAAATATTATTATGGATAGTATGAATAAAGCAAGAAAAGAAGAATCTTCATGGCCAAAATATCAGTTACTTTGGGAACAACATCCAATTATGGAATGGGTGAACGATAAAGTTATATCATCATTTGGGAGACAAGAAGCACCTGTATTGACACTAAACACACTTGATAGCAATGAAGTTATATTTATTGCATCTGGACTTATTCCCAATAAAAAAGGTCATCCAATTATTAATCACTGGTTAGGAGTTAAATTTATTAATGGGAAATATAAAACTGTAGAAGACGAATTGCAAGAGCTTATTAAAACATACAAATTAAATCCAAAAGAACATGGGGCCATTGACATTGAATTAGATAAAGAAAAACTTAATAAATTATTGCCTATAGCAGTAGAACAAATCAAGGAATGGATAACATTAAATCGTGATGAGTTCAATGATAAAACGATGCCTATTCTTGAGGAAAAATTAAAAACTTTAGAAAGGTTAAGGGCGAGTCGTTATGAACAACTTGAATTTAAGTTTGCAGGGTTTGAAGAAAAACAAGAGAAGGGAAAACGAGATACTGACAAAATATTTGATGAATATAAAAAATGGATTGAAGATACAATGAAAACAGAAGATAATCCATATATTAGAATTATTGCAGTTTTACAGGGGAGTAAAATAAACAAACAGGAGAATACAAAATGAAAATAGAAGCAATTAAATTAAAGAACTTTAAAACTTTTAAAGACATAGAAATGCTTAATATACCAAATTTTTGTGTTATTGTAGGAGCTAATGGAAGTGGCAAAAGCACTGTCTTTAATGTTTTTGAATTTTTAAGAGATGCAATGACTGGAACTGTTAATAGTGCATTAGCAAGACTTGGTGGAAGTCGTGGTTTTCGAGAAGTTCGCACAAGAAATTCTAAAGAACCAATATTTATAGAACTTAAATTTAGAGATAAGCCTAACTCTCCCTTGACAACTTATTCGTTGCAAATTAATGAAGAAAAAGGGCGTGCTTTCGTAGAACGAGAAATTTTAAAATATCGTAGATCTGGAAAAACTGGACAACCATGGCATTTTTTAGATTTTAAAAATGGACAAGGAACTGCGGTTACTAATGAACTTGACAATGTAACAAAAGTAAAAGACTTAAACAGGGAAAAGCAGACATTAAAGTCTAATGATATTTTAGCTATTAAAGGATTGGCACAATTTGAAAGGTTTCCAGCTGTTGTTGCTCTTGGTAATTTAATTGAAAATTGGCATGTTTCAGATTTTCATATAAATAAAGCTAGACCTGAACAAGAAGCAGGATTCGCTGAACATTTATCACGAGAAGGTGAAAATTTATCTTTAGTTATTGAATATCTATTTAATCATCATAAAGAAATTTTTAATAAAATCATTAAATTACTCAGTGAAAGAGTGCCTGGTATATCCAATATAGAATCTAAAACAACTGAGGAAGGACGCGTTTTATTAAAATTTAAAGATGGAGCTTTTGAAGATCCATTTTTAGCAAGATATGTTTCTGACGGAACTATTAAAATGCTTGCTTATTTAACTCTTTTGTATGACCCTCAACCACATCCATTATTGTGTGTTGAAGAACCTGAAAATCAGCTTTATTCTAAATTGCTATGGGAATTAGCAGAAGAATTCCGTTCGTATGCTCATAGAGGAGGACAAGTTTTTATCTCGACTCATTCTCCAGATTTATTAAATGCAATAGAGTTAAATGAAGTTTTTTGGTTAGAAAAAAAGGATGGATATACACAAGTTAAAAGAGCTAAAGACAATGAGCAAGTAAGCATATATATGAAAGAAGGTGATCAAATGGGATATTTATGGAAACAAGGTTTTTTAGGAGAGGTAGATCCAAGATGAAAAATTTAGTGTGTTTACTGGAAGAACCATCTGCTAAAGAGATGTTAAAAGGTATTTTACCCAAAATAATAGAAAATGATGTTTATGTTATTTATATTGTTTTTGAAGGAAAACAAGATTTAGAAAAACAAATTGAAAAGCGTCTTAAATTTTGGAAAAAGCCTAATTCTTGTTTTTTGATTTTGCGTGATAAAGATTCAGGAGACTGTTTGAATATAAAAAATAATTTAATTGAAAAGATTAATAGAAGTGGGAAAAATGAAAATAGTATTGTTAGAATTGCATGTCACGAACTTGAATCATTTTATCTAGGTGATTTATATGCTGTTGAAAAAGGTTTAAATCTTTTAGGATTAAACAAATTACAAATGAAAAAAAAGTTTAGAACGCCTGATGCTATTTCAAGTCCAAAAGATGAATTAAAGAAACAAACCAAAAACTTATATCAACAAGTAGCTGGTTCAAGAGCAATTGCACCTTTTCTTAAAATTAATGGTTCTAATAAATCTCATAGCTTTAATGTGTTAATAAACGGAATTAATAGATTATTCCCAAATGGAAAGACTTTAACGGAGGTAAATAATTATGGAAAAATATAAACCTCCATACAAAATAACAAGCAAAATGGTAAATGAAATATCTCGTATAAGTGAAGAACTTGTTAAATTAGAGTTTAATGAAAAAAAGTATTTAACTCCACTGCTTCGTAAAAAAAATAGAGTTAAAACGATAGCAGGAACTTTAGAAATAGAAGGTAATTTTTTAGGTGAAGAGAAAATCACAGCTATATTAGATGGTAAAAAAGTTTTAGGAACAATGCAAGAAATAAATGAAGTTGAAGGCGCTATAAATGCCTATAAAGAGTTGAATAAATATAAATATGATTCTCTTGATGATTTATTGAAATCTCATAAAATATTAATGATAAATCTATTAAATACTCCTGGACAATTTAGAAATGTAAATGTAGGTGTTGGAAAACATATTGCTCCGCCTGCTAATAGAGTGAATGAACTTATGGCTGATTTATTTGATTGGCTTAAAAATACAGATGAACATCCTTTAATAAAATCCTCTGTATTCCATTATGAATTTGAATTTATTCACCCTTTTTCTGATGGAAATGGTAGAATTGGAAGACTTTGGCAAACTGTTATTTTATATAACTGGAAAAAAATATTTTCTGCAATGCCGATAGAAAGTATTGTTAGAGATAGTCAGCAAGAATACTACAATGCTATTGAACAATCAACTAGAATTGGAGAATCAACGCCTTTTATTGAATTTATGATTAATATGATTAGTAATTCTATTATAAGAGCTAAAAAGGAGCAAACTAAAAAAGAAGTTGTAAATGATACTTTAAATGTCCCTTTAAATGTCCCTTTAAATGTCCCTTTAAATGTCCCTTTAAATGCCCCTTCAGATCGGGAGTTTAAAATTTTAAAATTTATAATAAATAATAATAAAATAACTTCTAAAGATATCGCGAAAAAATTAAAAGTGACTGATAAAACAATCAAAAGAGATATCGCAAAACTTAAAAAAGATAATAAATTAATCAGAATTGGAAGTTTAAAAAATGGATATTGGAAAGTAAATAAGATAAGTAAGCAAGGAGGTAAATAATATGGCTATTGATATGACAGGTATTATAAATAAGAATGAATTTTTCACTCAACATTATTTGGCGGAAATTATTGAAAACG
>JAOZMT010000123.1 GCA_029934175.1 Victivallales bacterium
TGAATATATACCCTAAAAATCACATTGAATTTGAAAAGAGTATCGTATGAATTCTAAAAATCTCATTTCATTTCATTCTTGATGATAGTCCACTCTGTCTGTGCATTCTTTTAATACTTGATTTAAAAAATAGAGAAGTTGATGATATAATATTACATTTTTTCTTTGCCCTTGTAATTGCTGTATAAATCAATTCTTTTGTAAGAATTTTATTATCTTTTTTTGGTAATACAATAAAAACATTATCAAACTCTGAACCTTGACTTTTATGAATAGATATTGCAAATGCTGTTGTATATTCTCCAAGATTAGCTGGATTTATTTTTCTAAACTCTCCATTATTTCCTCTGAAACATGCATTTAAATCATTATTATCTCTTAAAATGATACCTACATCTCCATTCATTAAATTTAATTTATAATCATTCTCTGTTATTAATATTGGTCTACCATGATAAAAATCATTCTTTTTACTTTCAGAAAACAATAATTGCTCTATCATTAAATTTAAATTCTTAACTCCATACTCTGATTCATTTAATGCACATAACACTCTATTTTTTGATAGTGCATCCAATGATTTTGCTATATTCATTTCTTTTAAGGATTCCATATATTCTAATAAGTTTGCTTTACAAATATTTTTCACAAAACTCTTAATATCTAAGTCTTCAATATTAATATCATCAAATTCATTAAATAAATTCACCAATTCACTTTCTGTATTAACTTGATTCGCATTATTGACAAACTTACTTAATTCTCCAATACCACTTTGACTATTAAATCTATAACTATGCTCTAACTGAACTACACAATCCGTAATTAATTGTGGACTTTTTGATATATCTAATCTAAGTTGATTATCAGTAATATCATTAATCACATTTGCGAACTGTGCAGAAAATGAATTTAAATTTTTCAAATCCGTGATATCCTTTAATACATTACCATTTTCAACAGCCATTAACTGATCTTTATCCCCTAGCAAAATAACCCGACAATCGTTAGATAATGCTTCAAAAGTTTTTGCAAAAATAGGTAATGAAACCATAGAAGCTTCATCAATTAATAAAAGGTCAATGGGAGCTTTTGTATATTTATCATATTTTAATTGTCTAGAATTTATTCCTAAAAATTTGTGAATTGTTTCTGCTGACTCGGGAATTTTATCTAAAATATATTTATCTATTCCACTTGATTGTTCTTTGAAGTTTTTAATTGATTCATTCAACCTATCTGAAGCTTTCCCAGTTGGAGCAACCAATTTTATTCTTAATTTAGGATTATGTTTCACTAACAATGCTAACACTTTACCGACTGTTGTAGTTTTGCCTGTCCCTGGACCTCCAGAAATTATTGCAAATTTTGCACGCAACGCAAGAATTGCAGCTACCTTTTGCCAGTTAACAAATCCTCCAACTATATTATTTTTAAAAAATTGATTAATATCATTTTTCATATTCTGTATATTATCGATTTTTTTTGTTCTGTTTTTAATAAAATCACTGATAATCACTTCATTTTTATAATATTTATTTAAATAATAATATCCATTTTCAAAAATCAAAGGCTTTAATTCATCGCCCTTCCCAATGCCATTATTATATTGTTCTGATAAAATTAATTTTGGGAATAAAATATTTGAATTCTCATTGTTTTCATCAATATCAAAAATATCAATTGCTTTTTTTTCACTAACCGAATCTGTATCAAATGCTGAATGACCATGATTTGCATAATAACTAACAAATGCAGCTATTAGCCACAAATTCAAATTATCATCAGCTGAAAGTTTAGAAATATAATCTGCAAAATGTAAATCTATATCTTGAAATAATCCACTTCTTTTTAAACTATTTGTATTCATTGAAATATTATTATTATATTTTGAAATTATACTCATTTACTCGCATCTTCAAGAGTCTTTATAATCTCTTGTGTTGCCGCTTGCTGTTGCTTCACTCCTTCTAGATATCGCTTATTAGCTCCTTTTAAGCGAGAAAAAATTAATTTAAACTCTGCAACAATAGATTTTATATTATCAAATTTCGTATCTGTATAATTTAATTTTGCATCAATAACTTTCAAATCAAGATCAAGTCTTTTTTCTATTTCTTTAAATTTACTCTCTGTAACTTTTTGATTTTTATCTAAAAGAACTCTTAATTGTGTAAGAGAATTTTGAATATTATCTATTTTTTGTTCTAATAAAAGAGTTTTACTATAAAATTTTCTATCTAACTTTCGTTCTGAATCTTCTATAGACTTGATAACATATTCTTCTGTAGCGCTTGTAGAACCACATCCTGCAAGCAATAAATGACCTGCAAGTCCAATAATTAAAAATTTATTCATTTCACTTCTCCTATTTTTAGTTACTTATCCAACTTTTGGATAAAATTCAAATATTTTTTACAACAACCTTTTATTTTTAATTTTGTTTTATCAATATAGATAGCTTTAATAGGAGTTGCGATATACAGTCCAAATATAATGCCTAAATAAAGAATTATAATTCCAATAAACAATTGATAATTCATTAATGCTGAGATATTTGAAACAAAATGCATAGTTATCAATATAATTCCAAGTAAAACAATACTCCAACTTATAAATTGAAGAAAATTAAATATTTTATAATGCTTAGGGCATAAACCAAAGGTAACAAATCCACGACGCATAACAAACTTATTAATAATGGGATAAAAGCGTATTGGTCCAAAGATATACATCCAAGTTGGAATCCAAGTTAATTTTTGCTTTAACCCAATTTTTGCATCAGAATTACACTTTATACATTTTGCAGGTAATTTATCTCCCTGCTTTACTGTTAAAATATTTCCCAAAACAGTTCTTTTTTGATATTTTTTATTTGCTTTCATTATATAAAAAAATAACCTAGAAGACTTTGTCTTCTAGGTTATAAGCACACGAGCCATAAGCAAGGAAAATAGAAAACACTGAATTTTTAGATGACCTTAAGCTTGCAACTTATGGATTATTGGATTTTGGATTAATGGAAAGAAATCCAATAATCCAGTAATCCAACAATCCTAAAATGATCTCATAATAAAATCCGTGCCTCGTGTGGTTAGAGGTTATATAAACATATATTTATTTTAAATATTTATTTACTATTTATTACAGCTTGTGCAGCAGATAATCTTGCAATCGGAACACGATATGGGCTACAACTTACATAATCCAAACCAATTTTGTGACAGAATTCAACAGTTTTAGGTTCTCCACCATGTTCTCCACAAATACCTAATTTAATATCTGGACGAACTTCTTTTCCTAATTTTATAGCCATTTCCATTAATCTACCAACTCCTGCTTGGTCTAATACTTCAAATGGGTCGTAATCATAAAATGCTTTATCAATATGTTCCACATAAGGTCCTAAAAATTTCGCTGAATCATCACGACTAAAACCACAAGTCATTTGCGTTAAATCATTAGTTCCAAAACTGAAAAACTCAGCTTCTTTAGCAATTTCATCTGCGGTTAGTGCAGCTCTAGGAACTTCTATCATTGTTCCAAGTTTATATTTGATAGTTTTTCCTGTTTCTGCAAATACAGCATCAATAACTTCTTGTGCAACATCTCTACAGAATGTATATTCCTTAACTGTTCCAATTAATGGAATCATTATTTCAGGATGAACTTCTATCCCTTTATTTGCAACATTAATAGCTCCTTCCATAATCGCTCTAACTTGCATTCTTAGTATTTCAGGATACACAACAGAAATACGACAACCACGGAAACCTAACATTGGATTAAATTCATGCAATGCTTCGACTTCTTCTTTAATTTCAGATGGATCAATTCCCAATTCTTTGGCAACTTCTTCTTGACCTTTAGCATCATGTGGTAAAAATTCATGCAATGGTGGGTCTAATAAACGAACTGTTGCAGGCAAACCTTTTAAAGCTTCAAAAATACCTTCAAAATCACCTCTTTGTATAGGTAAAAGTTTTGCCAAAGCAGTTTCTCTTTCCTCAAGTGATTTTGCAAGAATCATTTCACGCATTGGGATAATACGATCGCCTTCAAAGAACATGTGTTCTGTCCTACAAAGTCCAATTCCCTCTGCTCCAAATTTAACAGCCATTTCTGTATCTGCTGGAGAATCTGCATTTGTTCTAACATCCATTGTGCGAATATCATCAACAAATCCCATAAATTTATTATAATTTGTGAATAATTCTGAATCTTCTGCTTTCATTTTTCCATCAAGAACTTGAACAATTTCAGATGGTTTAACTGCGATTTGTGCATTATAAACACTACCAGTAAATCCGTCAATAGAAATTACATCGCCTTGTTTAATTATCGATCCATTAATACTCATTGATTTTGAAGCGTAATCAATTTTAATATCCCCTGCCCCAGAAACGCATGGGCGCCCCATTCCACGAGCTACAACAGCTGCATGACTTGTCATTCCTCCACGAGCAGTTAAAATACCTTCTGCAACATCCATTCCACCAATATCTTCTGGGCTTGTTTCAACACGAACTAATAATACTTTTTCACCTTTAGCTGCCATTTCTTCTGCTTCATCAGCACAAAATACAACTTTACCACAAGCTCCACCAGGACTAGCGTTTAAACCATTTGTTGCAACTTCTCCACTATAACTATCTAAATCAAGAATTGGTGCAAATAATTTACCAAATTCTCCAGCAGGAACACGACTTACAGCAGTAGCTTTATCGATTAATCCTTCTTCTACCATTTCTACTTGAGATTTCAACCAAGAAAATACAGTTCTTTTTCCATTACGAGTTTGAAGCATCCATAATTTTCCTTCTTGAATGGTAAACTCAATATCCTGCATATCTTTATAATGTAACTCTAATGTTTCACGAATAGCAACTAATTCATTAAATACTGTTTCGTTTACATCTTTTAATGTATCAATTGTTTGAGGAGTTCTAATACCAGCAACAACATCTTCTCCTTGAGCATTCATTAAATACTCTCCGTAAAACATATTTTCTCCAGTAGATGGATCACGAGTAAACGCAACTCCAGTTCCAGATGTATCTCCCATATTTCCAAACACCATAGCTTGAACATTTACTGCTGTTCCAAGTAAACCACGAATATCATTCAATTGACGATATTTAATAGCACGAACATTATCCCAAGAACTAAAAACTGCATTAATCGCAAGAAACATTTGTTCACGAGGCTCTATTGGAAAATCACTTCCTATAGCTTTTTTATAAACTTCACGGAATTTATCAACTACTAATTTCATATCATCAGCGGTTAAATCTGTATCATTTTCTGCACCTTTCGCAACTTTAACTTCTTCAAGAGCTGCTTCAAAATCATGATGCGGAACTCCCATAACTACATCACCAAACATTTGCATAAAACGACGATAACTATCCCACGCAAAACGAGGATTACCACTTTTCTTAATTAATGCTTTAACAACCGTAGGATTAATACCTAAATTCAACACAGTATCCATCATACCAGGCATAGATTGTGCTGCACCAGAACGCACAGATACTAATAAAGGATTTTCATTATCACCAAGTTTCATTCCCATTATTTCTTCTAATTGAGCAATTTTTGCATCTACTTGCTCTTCCATTCCTTCTGGATACTGTCCATTATTTGCAGAAAAATATCCACAAGCTTCAGTTGTAATTGTAAATCCAGCAGGAACAGGTAAACCAATACTTGTCATATCTGCAAGATTTGCACCCTTTCCACCTAATAACTCTTTTTGAGATGTATTTCCTTCTGTTGCATCTCCTCCAAAAAAATAAACATGTTTTTCTGACATAACTCTTCCTTTTGTTGTTCTAAGTAATTTTAACTTAGGTTTTATTATTATTTTCCTTCTATTCTTATAGAAGAATTTATTTTTCTTGCAATTTGTGTATCAAACCTATTAAAAGCCTTAACAATTGCATCCTTTTGTATATGAGATTCATATTCGAATAACACAAACGCACCATTTATAATAGCATCATATTGTTTACCTTGAATATAAATAGTTCCCGACTCATCTATTCTTTTCAATCGTGCCAAGTGTTTTTTATTCATAGCATCAAATTTAAAGATTCCAACTTCCCTTGGATTATTTCCTTTCCCTATAGGAATAATTAACCCTGATTGAGCTCTAACAGTTCCAGTGTAAAGAGGTCTAGGAGGTTTTGAAATTTCTAATTTTTCATTTTGAAAATGAGTGATAAAGCAACCTATTTCGATATTGTTATTATATTGATACTTTGCATCAGTTGTTTTACAACTTATACAAAAAACCGCTAAGCAAAAAGCCAATAAAATTTGTTTCATTTAAATAATCCTTGTTTATTATGAATAGTAATTTTTCTAATCTAGATAATATAACACAAAAAAGCATATCTTCAAAAAAAAACGGAAATATTTTAAACAAAAAAAAGCCCTTACACTTAGTTAAGCATAAGGACTTTTATTTCATTCTATTAAATCAAGAATTTTTAACATATTATAAAAATGAGTTTTTCTGAATTTTATACTGTGAACAGTTGAAAAATATACTTTTTGAAAGATGATAACAATTGCTATTTTTGATTTTATAA
>JAOZMT010000124.1 GCA_029934175.1 Victivallales bacterium
AGCAACAGATTAAGTTTTTGTGCTTGTTTGCTACGCAAACGACGCACAGCAGGCAAGATGCCTGCTGAACTTTGCAGGCAAGATGCCTGCGTTACTTTTTGCTTCGCAAGTTTTATTGCTTGTTTTCTCTAAAATCGAATCCCGAAATATTAGTTAATAAGAGGAAGAATAATTAAAAATTATTATTCTGCTTAATTTTTGTTAATAAAATTTTTTATTTGGAACGGAGTTAGGAACAATTCCCAATTTTATTCTTTTTTGTCTTCTTTTTTGACTTCTTTTTTCTCTTCTCTAATTCTAAATAAATATACTTGCAAAGTTGATTTATCATCAGATTCTATTAATACAAAATCAACAATAGCTTTATCTTTTTCAAAAAGAACATCTACAGTTACCATAGAAGCTTTTATTTTATCCAACAATTTATATTCAATTATTTTTGATGATTGATATTTTCCATATTTTTCTATATATCCAGGAAGAGCTTTTGATATTATCTCAATATTCTTTTTAGACTTCTCTCGTTTTGAGAAAAAAGATGATATTTCTTTTATTGACCAGTCTGTAAAATATTTTCTTATAATATTTTTAACATATTGAGTTGATTTCATAAAACCTAATGAACCATCATCAACCAACGCCCTTGACAGTATCTGCTTTGCCTTATTCCCTTTAGTAGGTTTGACTTCAATGCTTTTACTTGCGTTATTTTCTACTTGCACTTTTGATGTGTTTAAATAAATATATGCACAAATCGCAACTAATATCCAAACAACTACTGTTATAATTAACATTATCTTCTTTTTCATAAATTCCCCTTATGTTTTATATAATTTTTTCTATAATATAATATTTTTATGGAATTATACAAATAAATAATAAATTAAAAAGGCAAAAAAAAGGCGGAACCAAAAGGTTCCGCCTTGAAATCTATCAAAAAAGATATTTATCCTAATAATTGAAGGACACTACCTGGTAATTGATTTCCTTGAGCTAACATCGCATTAGATGCACTTGTCAAGATTTGATTTTTTGCAAATATAGTTGATTCACGAGCCATATCAACATCACGAATCTTACTTTCAGCAGAACGAAGATTATCTTCATAAGAAGTTAAAGCAGATGCAGTATGCTCTAGTCTAACTTGCTGTGCTCCTAATTTTGCTCGTGTAGATGCTACTTTATTTACCGCTGTTGTCATTGTAGATATTGATGAAGCAGCTCCTGCAGATGCTGCAGTTGTTAATCCACCTGAGGCAGATAAATCTTCTAAAGTAATATTTACAGTTTGACCATTAGTTGCCCCAATTTGTAAAGTTAAAGTAGACTTACTTCCATTGAATAATTTAATACCATTGAACTGTCCTGCTGGTGCAGCATCAGATTTTCCTGTAATACGACCTATTTCTGTGTTTAAAGCTTTATACTCTTCTTGTATATTACTTTTATCTGTGTCAGAAACAATACCATTGCTTTCAATTGCCAATGCTTTCATTCTTCCTAGCATATCACTTACCTTTTGTAGCCATGAATCTGCTGTTTGGATTAATGAAACACCATTGTTTACATTGTTTCTTGCCATTGTTACACCTTGAATCTCCGCACGCATAACTTCACTGATACCTAAACCAGCTGCGTCATCAGTATTAGAGATAACTCCCGTTGACAATTTTGTCATCGACTTCTTCAAAGCACTTGTGTTTTGGGAATAACTTGCCCAAACATTAAATGCTGCAGTGTTGTTTTGAATTCTCATTTTAACAACTCCTTTTGTTAATGTTTTTGCTAACTTCCATGTTAGCGTTTTTTGAGATAGTAATATAGTAAATATATTACGAACTATGAGTTCATTTAAAGTCTCCTATGTTATTAATAATTTTATAATTAATCCATCTAAGCAGAAGGATTCCTACATTCTTTATTATCGGATAGTGTTTATAATAGTTTAGTCTTTATTCAAAAACATCTAATATAATTTAATATTTTTTATTTTTCAATAAGTTTTAGAAAATTTGAATTAATTATTATTGTAAAAATATAGAATCAGATGTATATTAGTTATTTAAAATAATAAAAAGGAGCAAATATGTTAAAAAAAATAATTATAGTTATCTGTTTTAGTTTTATCTATTCAGGTTATTCGGAATGTTCGTCTTATAATGAATTTACAAAATTATTATCAGAGAAGTTAACCAAACATCGAAAAATAGTAATAGGAGATTTTTTATATAAAGAAACTGAATTAATGTCTGCATATTCCGCAATGCTTGGGCGTGAATTTAATGCTTCTCTTGCAAAAAAAGATAATATCACTGTTGTTAGTCGTAAACGATTAAAAGATTTAAAACAAGAAGAGTTTTTTCAATCGTCTAATATGGTTGATTCAACTAATGGAAAACTTAAATTGAAAATTGAAAAAGTTGATACTCTTCTAAGAGGTAGATACTTTTGCAACTCTATCAATGTATCAATTTTCGCTGAACTTGTTGACATAGCTTCATCTAAAATATTATATGCTGATAAAATAACAATTAATTTAAATGATATTAACTCAGAAATCATTCCTGAAGGAATAGAAAATAGTAAGCAAAATCTTGTTGCTATTGATAATATTATAAAAATCAAACCAAATTTTGGATTAACAATATCTACAAGCGATAACGAACGAAATTATGAATCAGGAAAAATCTTGGATTTAATTGTTAAAAGTGAAAAAAATTGCTACATCGCAGTATTTTGTTTTCAAAACGATGGCACAGCCGTTTTGCTTTATCCAAATATGTGGGTGAAAAATACTTTCATTCAAGCAAATAAAGATATTAAAGTTCCAGGCGTTTCATCTGATTTTGAAATTGTTGTTGGGCCTCCTTATGGAACTGATATTATTCAAGTTATAGCCTCCACAAGTAAATCTAAACTTTACAATGAAATAGATACTTATGTTCAAAAAGTTGATCCCAATATTGGATATAAAATCATTCCTCGTGGCTTGGCAGTGAAAAAAATATCTAATGCTTATAAAACCTCAAATACTGATGATAAAAATGCTCTTTGGAGTGAATCTCATCTATTTATTTCAACATACAGGTAATTAAAAATGAATAAAAAATATGATGTCCTTGTTGTTGGTGGTGGTCATGCTGGTTGTGAAGCTTCTCTTGCCGCTGCTAGAACTGGCGCTACAACTTTACTTTTAACTATAAATATGGATCACATAGCTCAAATGAGTTGTAATCCTGCCATTGGTGGAATTGCTAAAGGGCATGTTGTTAGAGAAATTGATGCTTTAGGTGGCTTAATGGGAGAAGTTACAGATGCTGCGACTATTCAATTCCGTATGCTTAACCCATCTAAAGGCCCTGCTGTTTGGTCGCCAAGAGCTCAGTGCGATAAAGTGGTGTATCAAAGAGCTATGAAATTTGAACTCGAAAAACAAGACGGACTTGATATTAAACAAGGTATGGTTGAAGAGTTTATTGTATCAGATAATGAAATCGTTGGAATTGAAACAGACTTAAAAGAAAAAATTTATTCAAAGTCTATTATTTTAGCAACAGGAACATTTTTATCAGGTCGTTTGCATTATGGATTAAATCATTTTGAAGGTGGTCGTTCAGGTGACCCAGCATCTATTTCATTAGCTGAAAAATTAAAATCTCAGCTAAACTTATCTATTGGGCGATTGAAAACAGGCACGCCCCCAAGAATTTTGGCAAAAACTATTGATTTTTCACAAATGGATGAACAATCTGCGGAGTGTGCAGAAGAATATTTCTCGCATTATAAATCTGATATTCAACCTATTGCACAAAATAAAAATATGCCTTGTTATATGGTTTATAGCACAAAAAAAACAGCTGACATTGTCAATGATAATTTAGAACAAGCTCCTTTATATCAAGGCAAAATTGAAGGAATTGGGGCAAGATATTGTCCTTCTTTTGAGGATAAAGTTGTTAGGTTTCCACATCACGAACGCCATCTTTTACATTTAGAGCCAGAAGGTGAGCATACTGGAGAATATTATATAAATGGAATATCTACAAGTTTACCTTATGATGTGCAAAATGAAATGATAAACTCTATTCCTGGACTGGAGAATGCTGTTATATCTCGTTATGCTTATGCTATTGAATATGACTTTGTTTTTCCTGACCAAATAGAACGCGGATTGTGCGTAAAAAAATGGCGTAATTTATATTTAGCTGGTCAAATAAATGGAACAAGTGGATATGAAGAAGCTGCCGCACAAGGTCTAATTGCAGGTTTAAATGCTGCACGATTCGCAGTTGGAAAAGAGAATCTAGAACTAAAAAGAGATAATAGTTACATTGGTGTAATGATTGATGACTTAGTCACGAAAAAAATTATTGAACCATACCGATTATTTACAAGTCGTGCAGAATACAGATTGCGACTTAGGCAAGATAATGCAGATTTAAGATTATCTCAATTTGCTTATGATAATGGACTTTTATCTGATGAAAAATATCAACAATTCAAAGACTACGAGACTAAACTTAAAATCCAAGAAGAATTTTTCAAAAACAATAAACATAAAGGCAAATCATTATGGGATTTAATGAGAAATAAAGCTGGAAAATTTGACAACACACTCCCCTTCCCTTGCGATTTGTGCAATTTAGATTTAGAAAGTAAATTAGATAGAAAAATTCTAAGACAAATTACTGTAAATGCACATTACGCAGGATATTTAAAAAGAGAAGAAAAGTCTATTAAAAAATTACAAAATCTAGAGAATTGGAAAATTCCACAAGATTTTGATTATGACATTGTGAAAGGAATGAGAAATGAAGCACGAATGAAACTTAAACAAGTTACACCTACAACTTTAGCACAAGCGAGTCGTATCGACGGAGTTACTCCAGCAGAAATCGCATTGTTACAAATTAATTTAAAAAATGTTAAATAATCAAATAGAAGTTTCAATAGTATTTCCAACTTATAATCGTATTGATGAAGTTAAATTCAATATTGAATATTTGCGAAAAAACATTAAAATTTCTTATGAATTAATAATATTAGACAACTCTCCTATTGAAGCTAAATTTGATTTATTATCAAATGAATGCTATATATTTTTGAATGAAAATATGGGAACGGCATCACGGAACATTGGTATTGAAAAAGCTAAAGGCAAGTATATTTTATTGCTTGATGATGATTCTCATCCTTTGCCTGGTGTATTAGAAAAAGCAATAGAACAGTTGCGAACTGTGCAAAATAATATTGCAGGTATCACTTCAGAAGTTCAAAGAAGTGATGGAGGTTTAGAAAATCCACCTTTGCTACCAACAGCATTTCATGGTTGTGGTGTTTTATTTAAAGCTCATATTTTAAAGAACTTACCAATTGAGCTTTATCCTTTAGATTTTTGTTTTTATGGCGAAGAATATTGGTCTACAGCATTATTATATTCGCAAGGTTATGAATTAAAATATTCTAAAGACTTCAAAGTTTGTCATAGAATGAACGCTACTGGTAGAGATAAAGGTAAAATCTTATATTATTTAACAAGAAACAATCAGTTGACTTGGGAGCAATTTATTCCTAAAAAATATTTAGAAAACATATTATTTGACACAAATACACGATATAAACTTATTGCAAATAAAGAGAATGTTTCAGAATATTATAATAAAGCTATAAATGAAAAAGTGCAAAATAATAAAGAATTTTATCAAATGACTGTGGAGCAATTTAAAAGATTTACTTTACTTGATAGATTTGAGAATATTTTAAAAGATTTGAATAAAATATCTCCTATAATTTTATGTGGATGTGGGAAATTCCCAACTCTTTGGTGGAAATTTTTAGAGCAAAAAGGTTTTATTAATATTAAAATATTTGATCTTAATGCAGGGTTAATTGGACAAAAATATGAAAATTTGATGGTAGGTCATCCTGATAATATTAGTTACTCAAAAAACATACAATTTATAGTTGGTCATACATCAAGAGTAGATACAAATCTTTGGAAAAAAAAGATAAATTCCAACTATAAAACAATAGAATTAAATCTTTTATAAAATCCTATTGACATTTATCCTTCTTTAAATCTAAAAAAATTTGATTTTAAATGTATATTTTCAGTAGCAATGTTAATTTGCATAAAAGGAGGATAAGTGAAAAATGGTATCCTCTTTAAAAACAGTTGTCCTCTTAATTTTTACAATTTAATAATTTAACCTGTTTAAAATATGTATTTGACAGGATAGCAGGATTTTCAGGATTTATTTTATTTATATTTTTTCTAATTACAACCTTAATAATTAAAAAGAATTAAAGATGTAAATAATTAACTGAACCACAGATGAACTCAGATAAACACAGATTTTTTTAATTCAGAATTATTAAATCAGAATTATATTTTTAATTGTTTTGTTAATGTTTTCTTTTGCATAAACCGCAATCCACCAATCCATCAATCCAACAATCCACCAATCCATCAATCCAATAATCCAATAATCCAATAATCCAACAATCCATCAATCCAATAATCCAATAATCCAATAATCCAACAATCCAACAATCCA
>JAOZMT010000125.1 GCA_029934175.1 Victivallales bacterium
AATCCAAAATCCAATAATCCATAAGTTGCAAGCTTAAGGTCATCTAAAAATCCAGTGTTTTCTATTTTCCTTGCTTACGGCTCGTGTGCTTAGAGGCTAAAGTTATTAATCTTATTAGAATGTTTATTTATTCTTGTATTTTATTTGTGTAAAGTATTAAATCTAATACATAAGATAATTAATATTAATTTATCGTATTATTTAAGAAAAGTATCTTTTTGAAATAAAGAAATTTCTAATTATATATTTTCAAATTAGATCTAACTTTTTTATTTAATAAATAAAAATCCTGTTATCCTGTCAAAATAATTAAAACATTTACAACTGTTTTTAAAAAGGATACTAGTAAACGCACAAGTATATTTTAAAAGTGTGCGTTTAGTTTTTCAATTTGCAATTGACAGTTTTTTTTGATTTTTTTAAATAATTTACTTGAAATAAGTCATAAATGTGTTATAATTTATAAAGAAACGAATAATAAACTTAGGAGATACTATGAATAAATTATCCTCAATTTCGACCAGCAATGCACCTGAAGCATTAGGAGCATATTCTCAAGCAATAAAGGCAAATGGTTTTATTTTTGCAAGTGGACAACTTGGTTTGGATCCTAAAACAGGTGATTTTATTTCTGATTCAGCTGGCGGACAAGCTGAACAAGCTTTAACTAATTTATCAGCTGTCTTAAAGGCGGCTAATTCTTCAATGGATAATGTTGTAAAAGTATCTATTTTTCTTGTAAATATAAATGATTTTGCTGCAGTCAATGAAGTTTATTCTAAGTTTTTCAAAGCACCATTTCCAGCAAGAGCATGTGTAGAAGTTTCTGCATTGCCTAAAAATGCAAAAGTAGAAATTGAATTAATTGCTACTAATTAAAAATCAAAGGAGATTTATTATGTTTAAAAATTTATTAAGTTTATCTTTATTTTTTATATGTTTTTCAAATAGTATTGGACAAAGTTACGACTTAAGTGACATTAAAAAAAGAGGAGAGTTAAGACAAATAGGAGTTCCGTATGCTGGTTTTGTGACTGGGCAAGGAGATGGTTTATCTGTTGATATAGCTAAAGCATTTGCTAAACATCTTGGAGTCCAGCATATATTTGTCAAGTCTACTTGGGGGGATATTCTTGCAGATTTATCTGGAAAAAGAGTAAAGGTAACAGGAAATGATATTGAATTTATATCGAAGCATAAAATAAAGGGAGATTTGATAGGAACGGGATTAACTATGTTACCATGGCGTGAAAAACTTGTTGACTATTCAAAGATTCCAACATTTCCTACTCAAATTTGGCTTTTAGCAAAATCTGATTTACTCATCAAACCTATTACTCCAAGTGGAAGTCTCAAGCAAGATATTATTGCTACAAAAACACTTCTTAAAGATTATAGCGTGCTATGTAAAGCTAAAACTTGTTTAGACCCTAAATTATATAATTTAGAATTTTATAGCAAAAAAATTGTTTTGTTTGAAGGGACTGTAAATGATTTAATTCCTGCATCAGCACTAAAAAATATCGCAGATACAACTATTTTAGATGTCCCAGATGCATTAATAGCCTTACAAAAATGGCCTACTAAAATAAAAATAGTTGGTCCTATTTCAGAAAAGCAGCTTCAAGCCTTTGCCTTTCCTAAAACATCTCCAAATTTAAAAAAGGAATTTGAGAAATTTTTCAAAAAATATAAAGAAAGTGGGCAGTATATGATATCTGTCAAAAAATATTATCATAATTCTAAAACTTTAAAAAACACATTCCCTGAGTTTTTCAAAAAACAATGATTAATAAATTCAAAAAAAGTAAGTTTATAATATCACTTACATCTATTATTGTAGTAGTTATTTTAATGATTTTTCTTACATATTCCTACAATGCTCAAACAAGGCTATATTCAGTTGCTATAGAGCATTTCAAAAATGAATCACTATATAAATCAAATGAAATTTCGGTATTTTTACAATCAGAATATCAAAACATTAAAAACATTTCAGAATCAAATACAATAAAGGCATATTTTTCAAATAAGGAACTTGGAATGTCTATTATATACGGACTTGGAGCAAGTATTGATAATATTGGAACACTTTTTGATGATAATAAAAAAAGTTCTCAAAATTTTTTATTATTGAATAACAAGAATGAGGTTATTGTAGATTCGAGAAGTCAATATAAATACTTAGATAAATATACTGATTGTGAAAAAGAAGATGCTTGTAAAAAAGGGATGTCATTAAAATATCTAAATAACGAAATGAAAATTGCAATTTATCAACCTATAACTATTTCCAATAAAATAGTTGGGAAGGTTTTTGTTATCATAGATAAAGAAACTGTCAAAAGTAAATTAAAATCGCTAGGAAGTCAAGCCTCTTTAGGAGACCAAGCTTCTTATACATTATTTAGCCCACAAACTTGTGAATCTATATCCAATAAAAAACTTCTATTTAATTTAAAAGAAAGTAAAGAAATAGTCGCTGATAATAATCTACTAAAAAAAGAAATATTAGGGAATGTTTTATATATGCATTGCCTCCCTATAAAAGATACTCCTTTCTGCTTTTTGAATATAATATCTAACTCTGACTTAGATCAAATTATGGAGCCTAAGGTATATTTACTTTTATTAGTGATAGTTATAGGTTTTATTGTCTCTATTTTGTGGTGGAGTTTTAAGGTTAAAACTAGCACTATGATTTTAGATTTAGCTTTAGAAAACAGTCGTAAACGAGAGTTAGAGCTTGCAGCCAAACAAAAATTACTTGAGAATGAAGTGAAAGTAAGAATTCAAACAGAAAATGACCTAATTATTGCAAAAAATGAAGCTGAATCTGCAAATGTGGCAAAGTCTCAGTTCTTAGCAAATATGAGCCACGAAATTAGAACTCCTATGAATGGAATTCTCGGAGTCTCTGAAATGCTTCATGATTTAATTAAAGATGAAGAACTTAAAAAATTCTCAAGATTAATAAAAAATTCAACAAATTCCTTATTATTATTACTTAATGGTATTTTAGACTACTCTAAAATTGAATCTGACAAGTTAGAACTTAACCCCGAACCAACTAATTTAAAATCTTTATTAACTGAAACTATAGATCTTTTTGCAGTTAGTGCAAGTAATAAAAATATTAATTTAAATTATGAATATAATTCTGAAAATGATTACTTTATATTAGACTCCTTGCGATTTAAGCAAATATTGAGTAATTTAATAGGAAATGCTATTAAATTTACAGAAAAAGGCTCTGTTTCTGTTATTCTTTCAACTACACAAATCGATAAAAAAAGAACAAGCATAAAAATTGACATTGTAGATACTGGTATTGGAATAAAGGAACATAATTTGGATAAGATTTTCTGTTTATTCACTCAAGCCGATGGAAGCACTATAAGAAAATATGGTGGAACAGGTTTAGGTTTAGCAATATCCAAAGAATTAATAAAACTTATGAGTGGGGAGATTAATGTAAATTCTGAATATAAGAAAGGCACTACTTTTACAATAGAACTGAATTTAGACTTTTGTGATAAACCTTTTGATGAAATATCTGAAGTTGATGATGAATCAATAATTATTTCAGATCAAAAGAATTATTCAAAAGCACTGCTTGTAGATGATAATAATATGAATATTGTAACTTTAGAATTAATGCTTCAACCTTTTAGATATGAAACTCTAACAGCCACTAATGGAAAAGAGGCCGTCGAGCAGTTCAAAAAAAATGAATTCGATATAATTTTTATGGATTGTATGATGCCTGTAATGAGTGGACTTGATGCAAGTATAGAAATTCGGAAATATGAACTTGAAAATAATCTTCCAAAAACTCCAATTATTGCAGTAACAGGCAAAACATCTAAGCAAGATGTAAAAGATTGCGAAAATGCTGGTATGGATTATTACATTGCAAAACCTATTAAAAAATCTGATATTTTAGATATTGTTAATAAATACCCTGCAAAAACCACATCTAAAATCAAACGACCTAATAGTCAAATAGATAAATGGAATTATTTATATGAATTCATATCTAATAAAGAACAGTTTAATGAAAATAAAAGTTTATCGACAGAATCAATAGATATGATAGATATTTGTGTAAAACAAGTTAATATTGACTATCAAAAATTAGAACAAGCTATAAAGGACAGCGCTATTTCTGATATTAAATTACACGGACATTCTGTTAAATCAGATTTGAAAAACCTTGGTATGGATAAACTTGCAATTTTTGCAAAGAATATTGAAAAGAATAATGATAATAGAGATATTGTAACTAATAATTTTGAGAAACTATGTCACTTTATTAATCAAATTATTAATTCTGGTTAATGCTCTTAAAAAAAAGTTTAATTTTTTTCAAATAAAGTTTGTAATTTTTCAAATCTATGTTAAATTACTTAACATACAATACGCGGGGGTGTAGCTCAATTGGTTAGAGTACCAGCCTGTCACGCTGGGTGTTGCGAGTTCGAGTCTCGTCACTCCCGCCATTTTTTCTTTATGAAAAAATGGCTTTTTTTTTGCCTTGATTCTTTTTGGTAAAATAACTCGCTAAACATTCAAAACAATTAACTAACAATATAGGAATAAAATGATTAATAAATTAAAAGATAAACTATATCAGCAAGTAGTAATATTTGATGGAGCAATTGGAACTGAAATTTATAATAAAGGATTCTTTATAAATACTTCATTTGAACACTTATGTCTAACAAATCCAAAAGCAATATCAAGCATACATGAAGATTATATTTCTGCTGGTGCTGATGTAATTACAACAAATTCTTTTTCTGCAAACTCTCATAATTTATCTAAATTTGGGCTTGGAGATCAAGTTTACGCTATAAATAAAACATCTGCACAATTAGCAAAGAATGTTAGTGAAGATGCTTTAATTGCTGGTTCTGTTGGACCTGTAGGTAAAGTTACTATTGATTTAACTAAAATAAATATTATAGAGATATTAAAGGAACAAATAGCGGCTCTTATTGATGGAGGTATAGATTTTATTATGTTTGAAACATTAGTTTCAAAAAATGATATAGAATGTGCGATTTGTGCTATAAATAACTTTCCTGAAACACCTTTTGTAATAAGTTGTTCAGTTGATAGACACGGGGATTTATTGAAAGGAGATTCTTATTCACAAGCAATAAAACTTATAAATAAAGCAAAAAAGAAACCAACAGCACTTGGTTTTAATTGTGGTGAAGGTCCAGAAGGATTATTAAGTGCATTAGAAATCTTAAAACCTGAAATTGATTATCCAATTATTCTACAAGCTAATGCAGGGATGCCTAAGCATATAGATGGCAGAAATTTATATATGACCAGTCCTGAATATTTAACTACTTATGCACACAGATATATAAATTTTGGAGTTAGAGCCATAGGTGGATGCTGTGGAACAACTCCTGCACATATCGCAGATATTAGCCGAAGTATTAAACCTTTAGCAAAATCAGAATACACTAGTAAACTTATTGTCCATTCAGAAGAAGAAGAATTATTAGAACCTGTTGAAACAAAAGATAAATCTAGTTTTGGAGAAAAAATAGCTGCTGGTAAATGGGTTACTTCTATTGAAATAACTCCTCCTCGAGGATATGATTTGTCATCTACCGTTGAAAAAGCTATTATTTGTAAAGAAGCAGGCGTTGATGCTATCAATATTCCAGATGGACCTCGTGCAAGTTCAAGATTATCTCCGATTGTTACTGCTATTACTATTTTAGAAAAAGCAAAAATTGAACCAATTCTACATTTTTGTTGCAGAGATAAAAATTTAATTGGAATGCAAGCTGATCTTTTAGGTTGTGCGTGTGCTAATATAGGTAATATTTTATTTGTCACTGGTGATCCTCCAAAATTAGGGGATTATCCATTTGCATCTGCTGTTTTTGATGTAGATTCTGTAGGAATGGTAAAAATTCAAGATCGACTTAATCGTGGAATCGATATAGGAGGAAAATCAATTGGGGGCAAAACTAAAACTTTAATAGGTGTTGGAGTTGATCCTAATGCAATAGATATGGAACGAGAATTAAAAAGGACTCGTGAAAAATATCAAAATGGAGCAGAATTTATTATATCACAACCAGTTTTTGATGTTTTAGCACTTCAGAAATTTATAGACAATATAAAAGATTTAAAGAATTTTCCATTTATTGCTGGCATTTGGCCTTTAGCAAGTTATAGGAATGCAGAATTTATGAAAAATGAAGTTCCTGGAGTAGTAGTTCCAGATTCAATAATGGAAAGAATGGCTAAGTATAGTCAAAAAGAAGATCAAAAGAAAGAAGGTATTGATATTGCACGCGAAAGTGTAGAACAAATAAAGGATGTAATTCAAGGAGTTCAAGTAAGTGCTCCATTTGGGAATGTTCAAACGGCACTGTCAGTATTGAAATAAAAACTTACAAAAAACAAGGAATATATGTCACACAAATTAATAGCTTATGGAGTATCTGACTTTGAAGAAGTTAATGCAAAAAATGATT
>JAOZMT010000126.1 GCA_029934175.1 Victivallales bacterium
GGAATCATAATACAAAGTGTAAAGTAAAATTCTTCTTATATGAAACTAGCCTAGTTTAAAGAAAAATGTTGGAAAAGTTGGGGAAGAAAAATTAGATATTTTTAAACAGAGTGCATAGTTCACAACACCCCAGGTATGCCCCCCCTGGATTGAAAGCAATTGATGTTCCAAATGCTAAAAATCCATTTGATATAATTATACAGAACTCACACCTTTATATTTGAGTGAATAATAGAAAAAAGCAAAAGTAAATCCGTTTTGAGAAAAGGATTTTTGGATTAATGGATTTTGGATTATTGCTTGAAAAATACAATCCAACAATCCCCTTAAAAGATTGAATTAACTACAGAATTCAATTTGGACTTTTTATTTTATTAAGTGTGAGGGCTGATTATAATAATTAAAAGAATAATATTCACAAATTTTATAAAAAATAAAAAACCATCTATATTCTAAACATAAAAGCACATATTTTCTTTAAGAAATTAGATTTCATATTTTGCATCATCCACTCTTCAGAAACTCGTTTTGTTAAAAAACCCATTGTAGGGAAAGAATGCTGTAAAAACATTATATCATAAATCTTTATCTTTTTTTGAACAGCTAAAGCCCATTCATTTATCATTTCACCAGAACCTTCACCAACAATATAAATCCCATAAATTTTGCCTAATGGGCTTATGAATGCCTTTAGGAATCCATCTGTTATATTTTCTGCAATAGCAGCTCCATAATCTTCGTATTTTATTTTAATAGTCGTATATTTTTTTCCTTTAGCTTTTAATTCTTCTTCAGTCATTCCAACGAATGAAAATTGTGGTTCTGTAAAAACAGTCCAAGGTACAACATAGTTTTTATAATTGAATTTAACAGGCCATATAGACATTGAGTTCATCAAAGCTAACATACCTTGATGCATTGCTGCATGTGAAAACATTGCATAACCATTACAATCTCCACAAGCATAAATATTTGATTGCGAAGTTTGCAATTTTTTATTAACAACAATACCTTTTTGATTATATTTAACTTTTGCATTATCCAATTTTAACACATCAAAATCCATTTTTCTACCAAGTGCAAACAATATTTTATCCGCTTCCACAACACTACCTTGTTCAGATTCTAAAATAACTTTGCCTTTAGAGTTTGAGAACTTTTTCACTGTCGTTTCTCGTAATATTTTAATGCCTTCTTTCTCAAATTTATCTTCAATAACTTTTACACTTTCATCATCAAATTTACGCATTATTTTTTTCCCGCGTATAACTATAGTTACCTCCGTTCCAAGTCTAGAGAAAGCTTGAGCCATTTCAGATGCAATAGCCCCTCCACCCATAATAATCATAGATTGAGGAACTTCTTTTAATGAAAAAATATTTTCATTTGTTAAATAATCAATATCATCTATTCCTACAAAATCAGGCACTAATGGTTTGGTTCCAGTGCAAATAAATATTCGTTTAGCTGTGACATTTTTACCATTAACTTTAACAGTCCGTTTATCTAGAAATTCTGCAGGTCCTTTAGCTAAAATCAAATCAGTCTTATCAAACATATTTAAAGTCTTTTTATCACTAATAAAATCTAAGTCTTTTTGTATTTTAGTAAAAGGATTATCAATATTTGGTAAAGAACTACCGCTCAATTCAAATTCTTTTAATTTATTAAAAACATTTCTTGTTTTAGCAATGCGTAAAATAGCTTTACTAGGGATACACCCTACATTCATACATTCTCCACCAATTTTATGCTTTTCAATAGCACATACTTTAAGTCCCATATTTGAACTCATAATCGACACAGCCATTCCAGCTGGTCCAAGTCCGATACAAATTAAATCATAATCATACTTCATTTTATTTTTCTTCCTTTTGGGTTAATATTTGTTTTGCAAGTAATATATTTTTTGCTTTAAGTAAACATAAATCTTCTTGATTGTTCTCTTGTTTTTCAAGAGATCTTGTTGGAGATATTTGAGGAAATGATACTACCTCTATGTTAGGGATAACATCAATTATTAAATCTTTTTTTATAAATGAAGGTCTTAAAGGAACAGTCAAGTATCCATCATCAAGCTCTACTTTTAATAATTTAAAAGGAAAACCTGCCGTTTTTTCTCCAATAATTAACCTATTAAAATTTTTTGAGCAATAACCTGTGAAAATTTCTGCTGCTCCTTTTGTTTTCTTACTAACAATTATAATCAAAGGCTTATCATCAAATTTATCTTTCAAAAGTTTATTTAAGACTAAAACATTATCATAATTAAAGCCCTGGGTTCTTCTTAAATCTATAATACCTGATTTAAGTTTAGGAGAATACATTTTTAATTCTTCAGATAATTTTTCTATAAACTCCTTTTTAAATGAATCTAAACGAATATATTTTATACTAGATTTCAAAATATCAACTGTTTGAAAAGGTTCAGATTTATAAATTTCAATATTAGGTATATCTTCTTCTATACTATAAAAATTCAAATAACTATCAATATTTTTCAGAAAAGAATTAATAGCTATTTTTTTATTTTTTTCTGGGATACTATTAGAGATTAAGTGCTCTTTTTCTAAAACTCTAATAATTTGTGTCATTGAAGACAATAAATTATTATTAGATTTTTTCTGTAAGTCATCAATTCCCCATAAATTTAAACTTGCGAACAGTGCAAAGCTGATAGTTGCATATTTTAATAACATAATTCCTCCATTGTTTATTATCAATAATAATGCATAAATCGCAAAAGTCAAGATTTTTCATAACTAATAAAGATAATTTTAATTAATTTTATTGATTTTTTGTAAAAATATGATATATTTATAACATATTTTACTAAAATTATAAATAACAAAGGATAAAAAATGAATTCAAATAGTTTTATGGGAAACCTACAACCATCAGTTACTTTAGCAATTACATCAAAAGCCAAAGCAATGAAAGCTGCAGGAGAAGATATTATAAGTATGTCAGCTGGAGAGCCAGATTTTGATACACCACAATATATTAAAGATGCAGCTATTGAAGCCTTAAATAGAGGTGAAACAAAGTATACCCCTGCAAGTGGAATGCCATCTCTTAAAAAAGCAATTGCAGAGAAATTTATAAAAGAAAATAATGTTAAAACAACTCCTGAGCAAATTATTATTGCTCCAGGTGCAAAGTTTAGTGTATTTACAGGAGTTGCGGCTTTATGTGGTCCTGGAGATGAAGTTATTATTCCAACTCCTTATTGGGTTAGTTATCCTGAAATGGTTACAACTACTGGAGCAAAATCTGTCATGGTAAAATGCACTGCTGAAAACAATTATGAAATAACGCCAGAGGCCTTGGAAAATGCTATCACAGAGAATACAAAACTTCTTATTTTAAATTCTCCAAGTAATCCTACTGGTGCTGTTTATAGAAAGGCATCGTTAGAAGCAATTGCACAAATCGCAATAAAACATAATATTATGGTTCTATCTGATGAGATTTATGAAAAATTAGTTTATGATGACAATGCTCCTCATATCAGTATAGCTTCATTATCTGATGAAATAAATAATTTAACAATCACAGTAAATGGTTTAAGTAAAGCTTATGCTATGACAGGCTGGCGTTTAGGTTATTTAACAGCTCCATTATGGTTAAGTAAAAAGATAGGAGCATTGCAAAGTCATACGACTTCAAACCCTACAACTTTTGCACAGTTTGGAGGATTAGCAGCAATAGAAGGTGACAGTCAACCTGTTGAAGATATGCGCTTAGCATTTGCTAAAAGAAGAGAATTAATTTACAAACTTGTATCAAATATTCCTGGAGTAAAAACTATTGAACCAAAAGGAGCATTTTATATTTTCTTTGATATTTCTTCTTATGGCTTATCTTCAAATGATTTTTGTTCACAACTTTTAGAAAAAGAAAAAGTTGCTGTTATACCAGGAATTGCCTTTGCTGAAGATAAATGTATAAGAATGTCTTATGCATGTAGTGAAGATAATATAAAAGAAGCAGTTTCAAGATTAGAAAACTTTTGTAAAAGTTTATAAATCACACAATATCCTGTAGTATATTTCAAGTGTGAAGAAGAGAAATTTTAAACATAAAAAGACTCTTCTAAACGCTTGAAGTATACATTTTATAAAATGAATGTAACTTTATCTAAAACAAAAAATGGAACATCTATGTTAAATAGAGAATACCAATTTGATTTTAGTGAATTTACAGACTATCCAAATACCTACTTTGAAAATTCTTTAATCTTAAAAGATTCTAACACAACAAAAGCTGCTATTATTAATATACAAAATAAAAAATATTTTTTAAAAAAGTATAATAATAAAGGTATAAAGTTTACATTAAGATATTTATTTAGAAGAGCAAGGGCTTTTAAAGCATTCGCTAATGCATTTGCTCTTAATTCTTTAAATATTCCTACTCCACAGCCAATCTTAGCTATTGAACATAAAAAACATCTAAAATTAAAAGAAGCTTTTTTATTAACTAATATTGTCGAAGATATAGTTCCTACGCTAGAGTTCTATAAACTCTGTTGCAATGATTCTAAATTATTAAAATCGTTTATTTCTACAATCTCAGATTACTTACACCTTATGCATGACAATGGAATTTTACATGGAGATTTTAAATTAACAAATATATATATTCAGTATAAAAACAACAAATACGAATACGGATTATGGGACTTAGATTCTCTATGCAAATATAAAAAAACTATTTCACAAAAAAACAAAGAGAAGGATAAAGCAAGATTAGTGCGATCTTTTTATGATATTGCTAGAAATAATAATTTACCAGATATATCAAATGAAATCACAACAATTAAAGTTTAAAAAGACTTAAGTAGGGGGATATATTCAGGCGTTGTTCTTTACATAGGCGATTGCCAAAAAATAATATACCCATTCTAATTTTTTTAATTTAAATGAAAAATTATATATTTTTTATGAAAAAATTATACTAAAAAGCATTTATTTTAAATTTTTAAGCAAATAATCTTAAATATAAGTGTTAAAATTTGAATTTTCATTTATATGTGGCATAATATAGAAAAATTAATAATTTAAAAATAGGATTTTCTATACTATGCCACATTCAAATATTACTTCTTTTGATCTCTTTTTATTCTCAGAAACAGAACCAGTATTACAATTTACAGATATGTTATCTAAAACAAAATGTAGTTCTAGAACATTACGACGAAAGATAAAAACTTTAGGGATAATAACTTCATATAATGCAAATTCAAAATTCTATACTTTGCCTAAATTTGCAAAATTTGATAGTTATGGATTATGGGAAAATAAAGAGATTTGTTTTTCTCTATATGGATCTTTCAAAAACCAGCAATTCTCGGTGAAGGACAAAGTATGAAATATAATCGAAAATATAATTATATTTTTAATATTTCTTCAAAAAAAACCTTTTTTTTAATGCAAAGCATTATTTATTTAAAGTAAAGTGAAAATAATAATAATTTTATAAATATAATTGAGAATTTATTATATTTCAAGAAAATCAAGACACAAGGAGGCAGAGCATTTTGATAAAAATACTTTTTAATGTATAGAGGCTACGCATAAATTCATCAAAACACTTAATTTTTACTTGAGTTTTACTTAATTTAGCATCAAAAGATGAATTTTTTTGTAAATCAATATTATTTTTGAGCGTGTTAACACGCTCATTAAGCATGAACAAAGTATCAATACGCTTTGTAATACTATTGATATTTACAATAGAAACTAAAAAATTTAGGTTTAATGTATGCTCAAATTTAATTTATGCGTAGGCTCTATAATTTGTTATTATATATGAGGGGGAAACTGTTAATAATCAAGATGAATTAAAAATTAATTTAGCTTCATCTGAGTGAATTGAGAAATATAATAAATCATCAAATGATTTAAAGATAATAACCTTAAAATATGATCTTAGAGATTCCCATATATGCATTTTACTACCATGTTCTTTTCTACACTCTTTATACAACTGGCTTGTTAATTCTAGCATTTGTTGAAATAAAAAAGCAATTAAAGTTAAAATAAAAAAATTGAAACACAAATTTTTCTTGCCGTGCCCATAATTATGTTCGATATGGTAACCTTGATTTTTTAAAGTATTAAAGCATTCATTTTCAATTCCCCATCTGCGACGACCTGTTGCCACAAGAATTTCAATCTTTTCATCTGTAATTTTAAGATCAGTAACCCATGAAGTTGAAAAAACAACTTTCTCATTATTGTTTTCATCTATCTCGTATTTCGTGTATTTTAAATAGTTAACATTGATAGAATCTTTATTCCCATTAAGTTGGACATTATTATACCATTCATAAGAATGACAATGATCATCTTTATCAATGAATTCTTTTTTGTTAAGTGGTAATGTTTTTAGAATATCAAACATTATTGTATGACGCTGTGGTTTCGCTACAAATATATAATGAAGCCCTTTGTCTAATATGCATTCAATCATTGGTTGT
>JAOZMT010000127.1 GCA_029934175.1 Victivallales bacterium
TTTTTTGTGCTTCGCACACGCCAGGCAAGATGCCTGCGTTACTTTGTGCTTCGCAAGTTTTACTGCTTGTTCAAAAAGTATATTTTTCAACCGTTCACAGTATAATAAATCATCTCATCCAGGCAAATTTTTTGACAATAGTTTATGAAGTTAATAACAAAGCTATTTGTATTTTATTAAAAAATACTAGATAGTCTATTAAAAACTTCATTAATTTAGTTAAATATATTTGAAGTTTTCAATTTATGTTGTAAATTATAAAAGTTTAATTTTTCTAAAATTTTTTAGAGAGATTTATAAATTTAATAAAAACAAGGAGAACGAGATGACACAAGATGATATAAAAGTAGCTATTATTGATATTATTAATGATATTTTACCAGAAGGTGAATGTGATAATGTGAACCCTGATGAGCGATTAAGAGATCAATTAGACTTAGATTCTATGGATTTTCTTGATATTGTAATGGAACTTAGAAAGCAATATAAAGTGGAAGTTCCAGAAGCTGATTATCCTAAACTTGCATCTTTATCTAGTTGCGTTGAATATTTAGAACCAAAAATGAAGGATTTATAGATTTATTATTTACCTAAAAAATATAAAACTAATATATAAAAACCTTGATAATATTGATTTAAATCATCGTTTATAATTTTTTTTGGGCATAATATATTGTGAATCTTAAAACTTACCAAGCATTTTCATGAAAATATCTATAAATAAAAATATTGAAAGCTTAACTCCATATCAACCAGGGCGACCTATAGAAGATTTGGCAAGAGAGTTAGGTATTCCCAATAATACAATTGCAAAATTAGCATCAAATGAATGCCCTTTAGGTCCTTCATATAAAGCTTTAGATGCTATGAAAAAAGCTTGCTCTGAAATGAATTATTATCCTGATGGAGGTGCTTTTTTTCTAAGAAATAAATTATCAAAACATTTTGGAATAGATAAAGAACAATTTATTTTTGGAAATGGTTCTAATGAAATTCTTGAATTAATTGGACATTGTTTTGTCAATGAGGAGACATCTGTTATTGCAAGTGAACACGCCTTTATTGTTTATAAATTAATCACCAAGATGTTTGGCGGTAACCTTATTGAAGTTCCTGTATCTAAAGGCTTAGAACATAATTTGGATGCAATGGTTGAGGCAATTAC
This sequence comes from Victivallales bacterium, assembly GCA_029934175.1. Lineage (GTDB taxonomy): Bacteria > Verrucomicrobiota > Lentisphaeria > Victivallales > JAUVCU01 > JAOZMT01. The sequence continues at coordinate 1,166 of JAOZMT010000127.1, forward strand.
TGATGACACAAGAGTAATCTTTATTTGCAATCCTAATAATCCAACTGGAACACTTTTATCACAAGAAAAACTTGATAAATTTATTGCACAAGTCGCAGATAATATATTAATTGTTTTTGATGAAGCTTATGCAGAAATTGTGCTAGATGAGATGCCTGATACCTTTGAATACCTTAAAACAAAAAATAATGTAATAGTATTACGAACATTCTCAAAAGCTTATGGCTTGGCTGGGCTAAGAATAGGATATGGTATAGCAAATCAAGAAATCATATCAATATTAAATAAACCACGACAACCTTTCAATGTGAATAGGATTGCACAAATCGCAGCTTGTGCAGCAATTGAAGATGAAAAATTTGTTGGAGAATTTAAAGATTTATGTAATTCTAGTAGAAATTTATTTGTGGATTTTTGTATAAAACATAATTTAGAATATATAAAACCTGCAGCAAACTTCATATTGATAAAAGTTTTAAACGGACTTGACATTTTCAATAAGTTACAAGAAAAAGGTATTATTGTGCGACCTATGCAACCATATAATTTACCTGAGTGGATTCGTATTTCTTATGGGACACTAGAAGAAAACAAAAAATGCTTAGATGCACTTGCTGAATTAATCTAAAATGAATATGTTACCTATTATAAAATTAACTATAAAGTCCGCTATGCGTTCGCATATTTTTCAAATACTATTAGTATTTCTTACTGTGCTCACTATTACCTTACCTAATATTCTGAAAGGAGATGGCACTGTTCTAGGTTTTATACAAATATCTTTGGAGTATAATTTATATGCAATAATGTTTATTTTGACTTTATCAACTATTTGGTTAACAAGTTTTATTATGACAAGAGATATGGAAGAATATCAACTTCACATGTTAGTAACTAAACCATTATCAAGAATTAATATTTGGCTAGGAAAATGTATTGGAGTATTTTCAATTAATTTAGTTTTGCTCTGTGTTTCATTGCTCATCACATACTTTATGGTTTTATGGAAATTTAATAATACAGAATATATTGGAACTAAAGAAGATATAAAAGCAGAAAAAATAAAAATAGAAAAAGAAGTTTTAGTTTCAAGGAAAGTATTTTATCCAGCATTTAAAAATACTAAGCAGCAAGCTTTAGAAGCATTCAAAAAGGATGCAAAAAACAAAGAAATGTCAATAGATGAAAAAGAAGATCTTATAGAAAAATACAGACAAGATTTTCTTGCGAAGAGTGCAGTTGTAAATCATAAAGATAAAAAAACATGGGTTTTTGAAGGCTTGCCAAGTAAGTATGATGGAATTTTAAAATTAAGGTATAAATTTTTTGTAAAGCGTGTAGACTTGCAAGATATATCAAATCAAAGAGAAACTCAGGGGATTTTGGGTATAAATGTAGAGACAGAATCAAAAGGACAAACCGTAACCAATTGGAATACAAAAAATGTAACGAAAATAAGAGGTGCAGTAAGCCATGAAGAAAGTCTAAATAGTGCTATTATTAAAAAAGATAATACAGTTGAAGTTTCATTTACAAACCTTGATCAAAAGGGAGAACCATTGTTCTTTATACCAAAATATGGTCCTAAATTATTAATTGAAGTCGGTGGTTTTTGGGATAATTATATTAGAGGTGGAATAGTTTTAACAATTCAACTTTTAGTATTAACAATTGTTTGCTCTACAATGGCATCTTTTTTATCAATGCCATCTGCCATATTTACATCATCTGTATACTTGTTTACTAGTTATTTTATACCAAGTTTAATTTCAGATTCTAGATTACCAATAGATAGTGTTCACTCTATATTCTCATGGCTATTTGAACAATTAATGATTTGTGTTACTATTCCAATAACCTACTTTGATGTATCATCTTTACTTGCAAATGGCGAAATCATTGAATTTAGTTTTATCGGTTCAATTTTTCTAAAAGTTGTAGTTCTACGAGCTTTACCAATAATGTTTATTGGTATTTATATTTATAATAAAAGAGAATTAGGATTGGTCATTCGTAAATAAAAAGGATTTTATGTTCCCATATTGTAAATACACAGAAACTGAAATAAATAATTATTTAAATAATGTTCAAGAATCAACTGTCTTTAATTCTTTAGCAAAAAGCAAATTAGGATTTACAGATTTTTTAAATTTATTATCTCCAGCTGCACAAGTCGCAACTTGCGAAATGCGTAAAAAGGCAACAAGCATAAAAAAAATGTATTTTGGACCAACGATAAGATTATATTCACCATTATATATTTCAAGTTTTTGCATAAATGATTGTGAATATTGTGGATTTAGAACTAAAAATAAAAATAAAAGAAAACGCCTTTCATTTGATGAAATTATAGCAGAAAGTAAGATTATAAAAAGCTATGGTATAGAATCACTTTTGCTTGTCAGTGGCGAAGATCCAAATAGTATGTCTGTTGATTTCCTAGTATCTATAGTTAAAGAACTCAAAAAAGATTTTTCATATATAGGAATTGAAATTTATCCTATGCAAGAAAAAGATTACAAAAAACTTTTTGTTGCAGGTGTTGATGGTTTAACTTTATATCAAGAAACTTATGATAAAAAACTATATGAAAAATTGCATAATTCAGGACCTAAACGAGATTATGAAAACCGTTTAGATTTTGTAGAACAAGGAGCAAGAGCAGGATTTTATAATATTGGGCTTGGTGTATTACTTGGGTTAGATAATTGGAGATCCGAGGTTGTTTCTATGGCAGCTCATGCTGTTTGGTTAAAGAAAAAATATTGGAAGACGAAAATCCAGTTTTCTTTTCCTAGAATAACTCCTATTGAAGGAGGGTTTAAAGTTCCTCAAGCTATATCAGAAGATGAATTAGAGCAGATAATGTTGGCGTTTAGAATTTTTTTTAAAGAATCTGATATTTTTATTTCGACGCGAGAATCTGTCCCTTTTAGAAATAAAATAGCTGCGACTTGTGCAAGCCATTTTAGTGCTGCGTCAAAAGTCGTGCCAGGTGGTTATATTGATAGTATAAAAGAAAAAGACTTAGGTCAATTTTCTTTAAATGATATGCGTTCTGTCAAAAAAATAGAAGAAGATTTTAATGCAGTTAATATTGAAACAATTTATAAAGATTGGGGAGAATTTAAATGAAAAAATTATTTTTACATATAAAAAATGGTCCTTTAAAAGATGTTAAAATTCAAATTAAAAAAGAACTTACAATTGGTCGTAATTCAGATAATGATGTTGTTATCAAAGAACTTTCAGTATCTAGATATCACGCTAAAATTATAAGCAAAAATAAAATAGCTATTATTGAAGATTGCAATAGCACTCATGGTGTTTTTGTGAATGATAAAAAGTTTGACAAAACACCTATTTGTCATGGAGATACAATAAAAATTGGTGGTGTTTCAATGATTGTAATGGCAGTTGACTTTAATCCTGGAATGACACCAAAAAGAAAGCCTGAAATATCTATGAAAAATATGGATAAAAATTTAAATAATACTTATGCTATGACAAGTGATGTTTATTCAACTTCTCTATTTTCAGAAATTGATACAAATTCATCTAAAATAGATTATTTAGCATCTCATAAACGACTAACGACTATATATAAAGCGAATGAAATAATATCTAAAGAACATAATTTAGAGAAACTCTTTGATAAAATAATAAATTTAATAGAAGAAGTTTTACCGACTGATTCAATTGTTATTTTCTTAAAAGAGCTTGACTCTATGATACTTACACCTAAGGCTTTTAAAACAAAAGAAAAAAACAAAAAGTTTTCTGTTAGTTCAAGCATAATAGAAGATAGCATTGAGAAAAAGAAAGCTATTATATCAAATTCTAACAATGATGAAAATTATTCTGAAAGTCAAAGTATTATATTTTTCAGAATAACATCTGCGATTTGTGCACCTTTGCTGTATAACGATGAAGTTTTAGGAGTGATATATCTTGATACAAGAACACAAACAAAAATGTTTACTAAAAAAGATTTGGAACTACTTGTAGCTCTTGCAGGACCAGCCAGCACAGCTATAAAAAATGCTCAATATGTTGAGTCATTAAAGCAATCAAACCACGAAACAACAATGGCATTAGCAAGCGCTATTGAATTAAGAGACCATTACACTGTTGGACATACCTACAGAGTAACAAATTTTGCTGTAGAAATAGCTAAAGTTTTAGGTTGGCAGAACGATAAAATAGAAGAAACTAGGTTGGGTGGTGTTTTACACGATATAGGAAAAATTGCTGTTGATGATGCAATTTTACGAAAACCATCAAAATTAACAAATGATGAATTTGAGCAAATGAAAATACATCCTGCGCGTGGTGCTGAAATGATTGAAAATATATCTTTTTTAAAAAATATAATTCCTTACTGCTTATATCATCATGAAAAATATGATGGCACAGGTTATCCTTATGGGTTAAAAGGTGAAGAAATTCCAATAGAAGGACGAGTTATTTCTGTTGCAGATGCATTTGATGCTATGACAAGCAATCGTCCTTATAGAAAAGGAATGCCTATTGAAGTGGCTATTGCTGAGTTAGAAGCAGGAAGTGGCACACAATTTGATACTGAATGTGTAAATGCAATGTTAGAAGCTTTTAATAATGGGAAAATTACAGATATAATGCAAAATGAGAAAAAGCATGAAATGAGTATTGCATGTCCATTTTGTAGCACATATATCGAGATTCCAACGGGTTTAACTACAGGAGAAACTTTTTTATGCAGGGTATGCAAAAGAAAGGTAACTTTAAAAGAAAAAAATAACGCTTATTATGGTGAAATCATATCATAAATCTCTTATTGAGAATATTTTAAAAATTCTTATTTAACCGGATTTTAACCTTGACAGTATTGTTACTTTCTTAATAAAGTTAAATTATGTCCATCTCATTAATCATTGAACCCATTTCATGGCATCCCTCGTTATCTTTAAGTTCATCAAGAAGAAGTTCTTAAAACCCTACAATTGCTTGCAGTTAAAAATAATACTTTTATAAATTTTTCATTCTGCCGCTCTCTTATTATTTTACAGATTTCATAACCATCAATACCATCCATTTGCACATCTAGCAAAATAATATCAGGAGTATATGTTTCTAAAATACTAATACTTTTTCTCCAGAACAGCAATTATTTATTTCATAATCCATCCCAAGTGCTGTTTTAAGAACTTCACTAATAATAATATCATCATCTATAATTAATATTTTAATTTGATTCATTTATAAATTCCTCATTATAAATTAATTCCCAACCATGAAAAATAACTATATGTTTTTTTAGTT
>JAOZMT010000128.1:0-2515 GCA_029934175.1 Victivallales bacterium
CTTAAGGTCATCTGAAAATCCAGTGTTTTCTATTTTCCTTGCTTACGGCTCGTGTGCTTAGAGCCTATACTTTAGTGCGAAAATTAAAATTGTCAAACTCTGTTTAAAAATATTGCGAAGTATGCAGTTGTCGGAGAAAAACATTGCGAAGTGTGCAAAAATTAGTATCTTATTATTAAAACAGGAATTTAAAATGAAAAAATATTTATTATTAACTCTATTAACGATGTCATTTTACAGTTTTGGGCAAATGAAAGTTGCACAAATGATGACTGTTAAAAGCGTGAGGCGTGGTTACCCTACTGCTTTAACAACATTATTGGATAAAATAAATAAATCAACACATATAAAATTTGATGTCCAACCTGTTATTTTGAATTCATTTGCAACAGATGAAATATTTAAATATCCATTTATTTATGCGAACTATGCAGATCGTCCTGATTGGACTCTTTCTATAAAGGAAAAAGAATTTCTAAAAAAATATTTAGAACGAGGTGGATTTTTATATATTGATGCAGGTATAAATTCTAGTTTTTTACAAAAAAACAAAAAGGCAGGACAACATCATAGTTTTGCAGATTGGAAAATATCTCTTGATTTAGAACAACAATTTCAAGATATTTTTCCTGAAAGTGAGTTTACTCCACTAAATAATTCTCATGAAATATTCCATAGTTTTTATAAAGAACTCCCGAATGCTGATATTTTACCAGAATCTGTTAGAGAATTTGTAATAAATGAAAAATGGCCAGATGCGTCTTATGCCACTGTAGCCCTCACTGTTAAAGATAGAATTGCAGTAATCGCAACTCCAATAATAGCAATGGGCTGGGGAAAAAATCATTTAGGTCAATGGGCTACAAAAATAAGTTTTCGTATTAGAGAAGGGGAAAAAGGTCTTTCTGAAACTTTAAAACACGCAGGATATTTAGGAGAAAAGTTTACAGCTACACGCAAAGATGGGCGAACAGATACTTTATACTGCCAGCAAACAAGTCGCCCAGAATGGGTTGAAGAGGCTGATGGTAATTGGCGTGTTTTTAAGTATTATAATTCAAAAGAGATAAGTGACTATGCACATGATTATTTTTCACAACTCGGTGTTAATATTTTTGTATTTGCATTAACTCATTGATTAGAGAAAATATTATTTACAATATCCTAAATTTGTAGAAATTTCGAAGATTTTAGTGATTTTTATGTCAGCTTTTTTTATAATACCTTGATTTTATAAAAAAAGATGATATAATATTTAATATTCGTAAAAATACAAAAATTTTATACTTTAAAAGTGAAATTTTAAACCGTTTAAAGTATATTAGAAATTGAAAGTAAATAAAAATAAATAAATAGGAAAAAAATGATAGAAAATTATATTGTATTGGCAGCTCCAAGTCCATATTATGCATTTCAAAATAGTGATGGGATTGGTCAATTGATTGTCGGATTATTATTGTTAGGTTCAATAATAACATGGTCCATAATGTTAGAAAAGGTATTTTCATTATTTAGAACTAAAGCCGCTTCAGAAGACTTCCTACACCTTTTTAGAGGAAGAAAAGCTCTTTTTTCTGTTTATAAAAAAGCATCCCAAAACCCAGGAGCTGTTAGCTCAGTTTATATGGAGGGATATAATAAATTAGCTTATTTTTATAATATTGAACAAAGTGAAATATCAGCATTGTCAGAAAGAAGTGATTTTGAGTCAAAGTTATCGTCAAGTGAATTGGAATCTGTCAGAAATTCTTTAGAAAAATCCGTATCTGATAATATTTTAATTTTAGAGGAAAAAATGGGTGTTTTAGCAACAGCAGTGAGCGTAAGTCCATTTTTTGGGTTATTTGGAACTGTTTGGGGAGTGATGATGGCATTTTGTGGAGTTGCTGCAAAAGGACAAGCTGATATATCTGCTTTAGCTCCAGGAGTTAGTGGAGCTTTACTTACAACTGTTGTAGGATTGTTAGTTGCAATTCCATCTCTAATTGGATATAATTTATTAACGGTTACCATTAGAAAAGTGACTATTTATATGGATAACTTTGTTGAAGAGTTTATGGCAGAATTAAAATTAGAACAGATTAAATTTGATAAATAATGGCTAGACAGAAAAGACGCTCGCAGTTAGATGCAATAGATGAAATCAATATGACTCCACTTATTGATTTAACTTTCTTATTGTTAATAATTTTTATGATAACTACACCGCTCTTGGAAACGGGGTTTAATGTTAATCCTCCAGAAATGACAGCAGAGGAGTTACCTCAAGAAAATACTTGTGTTGTGAACCTTGACAAACTAGGACAAATTTTATATAAAAAAAATATAACCAGTGAACAAGAATTATCTCAAAATCTTCAAGATTTATATATGTCTAATCCTGAAATACTTGTTCTTTTGCGTGCAGATGGATTAAGGAAATATCAAGAAGTAATAAATGTTTTAAAAATAATTAAAAAATCTGGCGTGAAAAATATTTCACTTGTAACACAAGCCGACTAGCAGTTACCAGTTA
>JAOZMT010000128.1:2615-6460 GCA_029934175.1 Victivallales bacterium
TAAAAAAGGGGAATTTTAAATATGAATAAAATAATATTGAAGGAAGAGTTACATTCAAGTAAATGGTTAAAATTAGTTGAAATAACTTATAAAGATCACAATGGAGTTGATAGAAAATGGGATTCAACAGAACGATTAAATTGCTTAGGTGCAGTTATTATTGTTGCAACCCTAAAACCATCTAATAGAATTGTGATTATTAAACAATTTAGACCTCCTACAGGAAAATATTTAATAGAATTTCCAGCGGGTTTAATTGATGAAGGTTTTACTGTTGAGGAAACTGCGATGAAAGAATTATTAGAAGAAACAGGTTATACTGGTATTATAAAAGCAACAAGACCTGCTGTATATAATTCTCCTGGTTTAACTGGAGAATCTGTTCATATTGCGGTTATGGAGATTGATGAAACTCTTGAAGAAAATATTGATGTAATACCTCAATTAGAAAGCACAGAGGATATTGAAACTATTTTAGTAAAGAAAGATAATTTAAGGAATAAATTGGACGAATTATCACATAAAGGCTTTGGAATTGATGCAAAATTAGATTTTTTTGCAATAAATATATAAAAAGACTAAACTTTTAATAATAATAGTCGATTAATATATTAAGAATGTAAATTTTTAAATAAAAAAACTATAAGGAAATATAAGAAATAATGATACCAATAAATAATAATTCAGGAGAAAGTCTGATAACAAAGCTGCAAGGCAAATCAGAATTATTATCCTCTCAACAAGGACAGCAATCTAATAGTGCTTTTCTTGCCGATTTTAACTCTGCTTTAGAAGAATTAAGTAATTTAGATAATTCAGATGTTCTTCGTGAAACAGCGATTGAAAATGGTAAACAAATTATTAAAAATTGGAATCCTCCAACTGACAAACAAATAGATTTTATCTTATCAGGTATCAAAAAATCTATAGTTGCAGGCTAATTATTATTTAATATAACATTGCTTAACACAAACTTATATAATTTACACTAATTATATAATTTTTTTTATATATGAAAAACTATCAGAAATATTCAAAATTCATCACGCATGATATTTGGGATTTACAAATAAAAGACTTTTCTAACAAGCAAGCTTTTTTTATAAAGTTCTTGCGAGTTTCTATTTTAACATTTCGTTCATTTACTAGAGACAAATGTTACCTCCAAGCATCAGCATTGACTTTTTATACAATTATGTCAATAGTTCCAATTTTTGCTATGATTTTTGGAGTAGCAAATGGTTTTGGATTGGAAAAAGATTTAGAAAGTCAACTTTTGGAAAGTTTTGCAAATCATAAAGAAGTCATTGATAATTTAATGGATTTTGCAAAATCTATGCTAGAAAAAACAAATGGTGGTATGATTGCTGGAATAGGTGTATTTTTCCTTTTTTGGTCAGTAATAAAAGTATTGGGTAATATAGAAAAAGTGTTCAATGATATTTGGGGCGTTAAACAGCATAGACAATTAATTCAAAAGTTTAATATCTATCTATCTGTAATGGTAATATGCCCCTTTGTTCTAATTATTCATAGTGGGCTAAATGGTCTTACAATTACTATATCAGAATTGATTTTAAAAAAACTTAATTTAATTTTTGGTGCTGAAAATATTGTAGGCTCTTTAGTTTTATTCGGAATAAAGTTTCTTCCTTATTTATTTATATGTTTAGTCTTATCTTTTTTATACCTTGCTATTCCAAATATTAAAGTTAAAATAAAATATGCTGTTATTTCAGGGATTATTGCTGGTGTTTTATTCCAACTTTTACAAGTTGCTTATATCGTATTTCAAGTTACATTAGCTAAACAAAATGAAATATATGGTGCGTTTGCTGCGTTCCCTTTGTTTTTAATTTGGCTACAATTAAGTTGGCTTATAGTTCTCTTTGGAGCTGAAATATCTTTCGCCTGTCAAAATATTGTCGATTTTGAATTTAATTTAGATTCAAAAAAAGTTAGTCATAAATTTAAGCGAATATTATCTATTCAAATATGTCAATTGATAGTTCAAGATTTTGCGACTTGTGCAAAAGAACACTCAACTCAGTCTATCAGTCATACTCTTAAAATTCCAATTCGCTTAACCAGAGAAATTATTAATGAACTATATGAAGCAAAATTGATTGTTGAAATTAAAACTGATGATGACAGAGACTTCTTCTATCACCCTGCTATTCCTATTGATAAGCTGACAATTTTATATATTTATGAACAATTAGATAATGTAGGTTTAGATAAATTACCTGTTTTAGAATCCCTAGAATACAGTAATATTGTTAATATTATTGATAATTTCAATAAGGAAATCAAAGGATCAAAGTCAAATATTTTATTAACTGATTTGGGCAACTAAAACTAAAAATGGTTTATTTGGACAATGCAGCATCAACGAAAGTCTCACCGCTAATTTCTAATTTCCTCATTGAGACATACAATAATAATTTTGCAAATCAGGAAGGTATTCATAAAGAAGCATATAATATTCGTCAAAGAATCTTGCAAGCAGAGAAAAGTATTTCTCAGAGTTTGACAAATGAAGAAAATGGTGTATTTTTCACTTCATCAGGCACAGATGCACTACATTTAATTGTTAAAAATCCAATGTTTAATTCTGGGAATATTGTCACAACTGCCGTCGAACATTCTGCCCTTCACTCTGCAATTAGAATGTATAACGATAATGTGCGTATTGTCAGAATAAAAAATAACGGAACTGTTGATTTAGAACATTTAGAACAACTTCTAGACAAAGAAACAACACTTGTGGCAATACATCATATCCATAGTGAAACAGGTGTTATCCAAGATTTAATACTTATTAATAAAATTATAAGAAAATTTGCGATTAATGCAAAATTCTTATCAGATACAATTCAATCTGCCTGTAAGGTCAATATTCCTTGGAAATCAGCACAATTAGATTTTGCACTAATCGCAGCACATAAAATAGGAGCTCCTGCGGGCTGTGCAATAATATATAAAAAAGACAAACAAATTACTAATTATTTTGTAAACTTAAGAAAAAAATATCATTCAGTAGGGCGTGTTGAGCCAGCTCTAATATTGACATTTGCCAAGGCTTGTGAAGAAGCGGAGAAAAATAGAGCAGTTCTATATTCTGATACTGTAAAATTAAATAGTTTATTACGGCAAAATCTTTCAGAAATAAAGTTAAGTAATAATTCTAAAATAATATTCCCAATAGATAAAAATTCTGCATCTCCATATATCATAAACTTCATTATTCCAAATTATCAGGCAGCAATACTTGTTCGTGCATTATCTGAAAAAAATATATTAGTTTCAAGTGGCAGTGCATGTGAAGCAGAAACAAAAGAACCAAGTAGAGTTTTAACAGCTATGAAATACAATAAACAAGATGCTTTTTCTGGTTTACGAGTAAGTTTATGGAATAATAATGAGCAAGATATAGAAGAATTAATAGAACATTTAAAAGTTATAATAAAAGAGTATTAAGTAATAGAATTTGGCGTTGTTCTTTACGCCGTTTATGTAAAGTTTTACATAAACGAAAAACAGAATAAAAATATTTGATAGACCTGATTATTAGATACTTGAAAATAAATCAAAATACATTTGAACCATTATTTATAATATGGTGCCGTTTTAACTCGCATAATTAAAGAAAATAAAATAGCAATTTGCATATATCGCATAATTATAACCCCATTTCAGCACGCATTTCAGGTGAAATATTATCAAAACTAGATAAAACCTTGCGACTCTTTTTCTTTATTTGCTTTTTTGATTTTTTAGGCTTGGCAATTATTTTTGCGACTTGTGCAGGTTTTGCGACTTGTGCAGGTTTTGCGACTTGTGCA
>JAOZMT010000129.1 GCA_029934175.1 Victivallales bacterium
CTTTTATTTTTATGAAAATAAACTATATTTTTTAAATTATGATTCTTTTTAACTGGTTTTATCAAGTTTCTATTTGTAAATTGTTACAAATGTGCTATATTATGGGTTAGTTTTATTAAATATAAAACTTAACATAGGTTGTTTTCAGCAAAATGCGGAAAATCCTTAAAATAACAAATTAACAAAAACTAAGGTGTTTTAAACTCACTTTAGGAACAAAAAAACATGGGTACAGAAAACAAAAACATGGTATTTGAAGGACTAGATTTTTCTAATATGCCATCAATGGATGAATTATTGCAGGGAGTTATTAAAAATGACTTTGCACCAGGAACAATTATATCGGGAAAAGTAGCAGACAAAAGAAACGATGGAGCTTTAATAGACATTGGACTTAAAGCAGAAGGTTTCGTAGGAAGCTCAGAGTTTAGAGATTGGAGAGAAGTTCAAGTCGGTGATGAAATAGAAGTTCTTCTTGAAGAAATTGAGAATGACAGACATATGCCTGTTATCAGTTTACAAAAAGCTCGTTTCAATAAAGCTTGGTCAAAAATAACATCAGAATACGGAGAAGGAAGTGTTGTAAAAGCATTAATGAAAATTCGTGTTAAAGGTGGTATAATTGTTGATATTGATGGAGTTGAAGCATTTTTACCAGGATCTCAATTAGATATTGGACCAGTTAGAAATATGGATGAATTCATTGGAAAAGAATATGATATTAAAATTCTAAAAATAAATGAAGATCGTAAAAATATTGTTGTTTCAAGACGCGAGTTACTTGAAAAAGATAGAGCTGATAAGAAAGCTGCTCTAATCGAAAATATGAAAGAAAAACAAATCCGCACAGGAATTGTTAAAAACATCACAGACTTTGGTGCATTTATTGACCTTGGTGGTGTTGATGGACTTCTTCATATTACAGATATGTCATGGGGTAGAATATCTCATCCTTCTGAAATGCTTGAAGTAAATCAAGAAATCGATGTTATGATACTTGATATTGACTATGATAAAGAGCGTGTATCATTAGGAGTAAAACAAACTACTCAAAATCCTTGGGAAGATATTGCTAAGAAATATGAAGTTGGTAGCACTATAAAAGGAAGAGTTGTAAACATAATGCCTTATGGAGCGTTTATTGAAATAGTTCAAGGAGTTGAAGGTTTAATACATGTTTCTGAAATGTCATGGACAAAAAGAATCACAAAAGCTGGCGAATTACTTAGCATCGGTGAAGAAATCGAAGCTGTTGTTCTTGATATTCAAGCTGATACTAAGAAAATTTCTCTTGGTTTAAGACAAAAAACTGAAAATCCTTGGGTTGTTCTAGCTGAAAAATATCCAGCAGGTAGTAAAGTTAAGGGTAAAATTCGCAATATGACTAGTTATGGTGCATTTGTGAAAATTGAAGATGATATAGACGGAATGGTTCATGTTTCTGATATGTCATGGACAAGAAAAATTAATAATCCTAATGAATTATTAAAACAGGGTGAAGAAATTGAAGCTGTTGTTCTTGAGATAGATCCAGATCAACAAAGAATATCTCTTGGAGTAAAACAACTTGAAGAAGATCCTTGGGAATCAATTGATAAACTTTACAAAATGGGTGATTTAGTAACTGGAAAAGTTACAAAAATAACAGCATTTGGTGCATTCATTGAATTATCAAAAAATATTGATGGTCTAATTCACATTTCACAAATCAGTGAAAATAGAATTGAAAAAGTAAAAGATGTTCTTGCTTTAGGTGATGATGTTGAAGCTAGAATAATCAAAATTGATAAAGATGAAAGAAGAATTGGTTTAAGTATCAAAGTAGCTAAAAAAGAAGTTTCAGAAGAGAGTTTAAAACAAGCAGAAGAAGAATTTACTGCAGCGTTAAAACCAGGTGAAGCTATCGTTGCTATGGGAGATATTCTTAACGAATCATTCTCATCATTAGATGCTATAGATAAAGAATAGTATTGCGACTTATGCAAATAATGCAATTACTTTAAAGTATTGTATTTAAAACAAGTAAAGCCAGTTTATCTTTAATTATAAAGATAAACTGGTTTTTTATATTAAAATTATGATTAAAAAAATTAGATATTATTTAGAATATTATATTATTCTTTCATTAAGTTATATTATAGAGAAGTGTCCATTATCTTTTTTATATTTTATATCTTCAATTATTGGTGGAATATTATATTTCATACCTTCTATTAAAAATTTAGTTAAGGCAAATATATCTGTATCATTTCCAGAATTAGAACAAGATGAATTAAAGAAAATAATCAAAAAGAATTTATCAAATACTGTATTGATATGGTTCGAGTTTATTTGGTTTGGGAATTCACCTTCTAAGATAGAAAAATATATATCAATAGATGATAAGTCAAATAAAGTTTTAGATGAATATATTCAGGGTCAAACAGGTTTAATACTTGTTGCACCTCATTTAGGTAATTGGGAGTTATGCAATTATAAACTACAAAAAAACTCTGCATTAAAACTTGCAGTTGTAGCAAAAAAGTTAAGAAACCCCCTATTGCATAAATTTATTTTAAACTTACGAATTTCAGAAGGAACTATAGTTATTCCTGCAAAAGGAGCAATTAAAGGTATGATAAAGGCACTAAAGAAAAAATTAACAGCTGGAACATTAATAGATCAAAATACAAAAGTTCGTGATGGTGGTATATTTGTAAATTTTTTCAAACTACCTGTTCCTAGTAGCACAGCTCCTGCATGGTTCGCAAAAAAATTAAAAATTCCAAGTATTTTTGTTACTTGTGTGCGAGAAGGAAATAAGCAGTATACTGTTTATATAGAAAAAATGTCAAAGCCACCTACTGAATATGAGTCAGATCTAGAAATGATTCAAGAACTAATGAATATAAATGAAAAATACATACGAAAGTATACTGATCAATATTTATGGCTGTATAAACGCTTCCAGCATATCCCGCAAAATATTAATGATGAATTAATACAAAAATATCCTAAGTATTCAAAAAAAGTATTAGATAAATTTTACTCAAATAAACCTTCCTAAAATACTTGTTTTATTGTCTTTTTATACTATATTATTAAATTATTAAAAATCAGAAGGAATTTATTATATGAAAAAGCCAAACATTATATGTATTATATCAGACGACACAGATTTTAGCTATTTAAATTGTTATGGAGGAAAAGTTTTAACTCCTAATATAAATAGAATTGCAGCAAATGGGGTTAAATTTTCAAGACACTATACATCGACTTCTGTTTGCACTCCAAGCAGGTATAATTATATTACAGGTCGATTTGCAGGTAATTGTGACTCTCAACAATTTAAAAAACAATTTCCAAATGAGGAAACATATAATATTCAGTGGAATGTTCATGTAAAAGACCGTGAACAATGTGTTGGAGGAATTCTCCAAGATGCAGGATATACTACTGGATATGTTGGTAAAATGCATGCAGGAATTCCAGAAAGAGATTTAATGATGAACTGGCATGATAATGAAAAAACTGAAAAAATGCTGACAGATGTTGATATAGATGACCCTAGATTAATAAAACAGTTAAAAAATAACCAAGAAATAATGCGAAAAGAAATGAATAGAATTGGTTTTGACTATGCAGAACGGTTAAATTGGGAAAATGTTGATTTATATCCTAACAAAAACCTTAGATATCATAATATAGAATGGGTCACAGAAGGAGCAATTGATTTTCTTGAAGAACAAAAAGATGCAGAAAAACCTTTTTTCCTTTATATGGCAACTACAACAATTCATGGACCTGATCATAGAGACAGCCTAAATACCGACCCGAAAATTTGTTCTGGAGGACTTTTAGATGAAGCTCCGAATGTTCCAATGCCTCCACGCAATACAATTGAGAAAAGAATTAAGGAGGCAGGTATAGATTATACTCATAATGCAGCAGGAGCATTATGGCTTGATGATGCTATAGGAGCAGTATTACAAAAAGCAGAAGAATTTGGTTTAATGGAAGATACTATTATTATTTATCAAACTGATCATAATGCATTAGCGAAAGGTTCTTTATATGATCGTGGAATTAAAATTCCAATGATGATGCAATGGGATGGTGTTTTTAAACCTGGTTTTACTTCTGATGAATTAGCTCAAAATGTGGATTTTATTCCTACTTTAATGGATATTATTGGTATTAAAAAAACAAAAAATATGATTCTTAATGGAAAAAGTTTATTACCTCTTTTAAAAGGGGATAATAAAGAAATACATGATGAATTATTTATTGAATTCGGTGTCTGTCGTGGAGTTGTGAGCAAAAAATGGAAATTTTTTGTTTTAAATCATACAGATGAGCAGATTAATAAAATGAAAAATGGTGATGTATCAGTTGCATTAGGAACTATGGGAGATTTAGGTCATTTTATTGGTCCATATTATCAACCAAATTGGTTTGACCACTTTCAACTATATGATTTAGAAAATGACCCAAATGAACAAATTAACCTTGCTGGGCAAGAAGAATTCAAAGAAATTGAGAATAAGATGAAAAAGAAACTTCAAAGTTATTTAGATGATATACCTCATAAATTTTCTTTAGAAAAAAATCCTTTTTATGAGACAGAGTTATATAAAAATCTTGTGACAGATACTATGAAAAAGGAATTACCACAATGGCTACACGATGAACAAACTCCAAGGTAATAATTTCATTAATTGGCGTTGCTCTTAACGCCTTTTAAAATACATTATTTTTTGCGAATTGTGCATTTGTAATTTAGGAATTATGCAATAAAAACAACTAACATTTCGGGATTCAATTTTATAGAAAACAAGCAATAAAACTTGCGGAGCAAAAAGTAGTGCAAACAAGATATCTGTGTTAATTTGTTTACTCTAATAATCCTTATTTGTAATATTTCTAAAGTATTGTCCGCAAAAATTCTATTGATTATTGGATAAAAAGAACCAAAAAATATTGGAAAGAAGTAAAGTATTGAGCTCTTGGACATTTTTACTAGAACTCTATTTTGATAAAACTTCTTTATCACTAACAATAACATCTTCTATTTCTAAATAATCTTCTAAATAGTCTTCTAACTTTATTAAATCATAACGCTCGCCATTTTCAATTAAAATGATTTCTTCTTTTACTTTAGTTTTAATTTTTAAGTGATATATATGAATCGCCTGAGAAGCAATTATCCTTTCACGCTTATGAGCGCGGAAGTCGTCATAAACATATAATTGTAAAATATTATCAATGGCAATGGAACAAATAACTTTAACTTTTTTTTGTAATTTAAGTGAAAAAAATTCTTCTCTAACGACAAGAAATTCTTCATTAATGTTTATAATTATTTGATTTTTTAGCTGTAATCCTCCATAAAAGAACCAATATATTGTTGAAATAATAAATGCATAAATCGCAACAGTATTATCACTAATATTAAAATCTAAAATGTTTTTTTGAAAGAATTCACTAGACCCAGCTAATAATAATGTTGAAACTGGGATTGCAAATATAAGACAAAGAATAACTCCTCCAGTATTTCTATCTGCATAAATCGCAGTTATATCTGAATTATCCTTAATAATTGTAACTAATTTTGTAAGTTTACCATCTTTTCCTAATTCTTTCTTATTTTTAGCATCATTGTTTTCATTAGATATATTGTTTTTCTGCAAATCTTTTTTCTTTAAATTTTTAGTGCTATTATATATTTCTTTACTATTGTAAATAGGAACTTTGCTTGCAACTCTCATTTCTGATAATTGACAAGTTTTGCACGATTCGCAAATATTCCAAATATCACAAACGAAAAAACTTGCACCACCTCTTGACTCTATAACATTATTATTTTTATCAAAATGATAATTAGAGCCTTTACTAAATAAATCATCTGTTTTTACTTGATAAACAAATGTTTCAAATGCTTGTTTGCATACTGGACATATCTTGCTGTTTTTTAAAAGTGTTTTAATAAAAAGTATTGTTACAACTAAGATAAAAAAGGGAATAAAAGATATAATAACAGCAAAAAACATTTCAATTTTTAATGAGAACCGCAAATAAATAACAAGACCTATAGGAATAACAGGAGATAATTCAATCAAACGAGATACAAAAGGAGAACCAATACCTTTTTCAAATATTCTGGTATATTTTCCCAAACTAGTGGGTTTAGTAATTAAATTCTTTTCTAAAGTTTTTCCGTTATAAAGAGTATTACATTTAGAACATTTTGGATAATATTTCTTAATGCTTTTATCAAAAACTCTTATTTTTGGAGGAACGATATATTCATTATTTCCACATTTTGGACAGTCTGATAATATAACTAAACATCGTTCATCTATTCCGCCTACTCGTTTTACTTCCATAATTATACTTCTCCTTTGTTGAATAAATACTGTTCTAAATAATTTTCAAGAACT
>JAOZMT010000130.1 GCA_029934175.1 Victivallales bacterium
TTGTGAAACTTAGTGTTTAACTTTGTTTCCTCTGTGGTTAACTGAATATATACGAATTTAGATTGTTTTTATTAGTGTTCAATTATTGGTTGAAAAATCTTTATAAATAGTGGGCGGCATTAAAAACAACGCCACAAAAAAGTTTTTTTTATTTTCGATTAAGAATTACCTTATTGCCATGTTCAGAGCTAAAAAAGAAGTCGTTTAATACTTGTTGATAAGTTGTAAATCTAGGAAAATATGTTACCTTATATAATAAGATAATTTTACTTTTGAGAAAAAATATTGCAAAAAATTATAAATTTGACATAAAAAGGAAATCTCAATGAATATAATAGTATCAAACCGATAAAATAAAAGGAATTTTAATGGAAAAATTTGAGGAATTAATAAATGCTCATAAAGATGAGTTTTATAGATATATTTACAGAAATGTTTGGGATACAAGTGTCGCAGATGATGTTTTTTCTGAAGCAATACTAGTTGTTTTTAAAAATCAAGATAAATTTAGAATAAATTCTAATTTTAGAGCATGGGTATATAAAATATTAACAAATAAATGTTTTATTGCAAATCGTGAGATAAGTAGAAGAGACGAGCAATTAGAAGATTATGAAGATAGCTATTATAATCTAAAAGAAAAAGAACATTATTCAAGTCTATTAGAAAATCCTAAAGGCTTTTTAGAAGAATGTGGCGATGAAATTTTTATAGCATTAAAAAAGATTTCAACTGCTGAACGATCTTCTATTTTATTAAAAGATTTAGAGCATTTTTCATATAAAGAAATTGCTAGTATTTTAGAAATTCCAGTAGGCACTGTGATGACACATTTGGCTAGAGGTAGAAAAAAGTTAAGAATAGAACTTCTTAGCTATGCTAGAAAGAAGGGAATTATTAAAGGTAAAAAGGAGGTAATAAAATGAACTTAAAGTCTGATAAATTCATAATGGGATATATTGACAAAGAATTAGTTGTTAGTGAATATGATGAAGTTGAACGACAGCTTTCTAGTTCAGATAAACAATTTTTTGAAAATGAAGCCGTTTTTGAAGATCGTTTAGCAGATTCATTATCTCAACCAATAAAATGTCCAGACAATTTATGGGAAAATATAAATAAACAAGCTACTGAAAAGAAAAAATATAACTTTAGATTTTTATTCACTATGGTTGCATCAATCGCAATTTTTTCTAGTATCTTATTTGCTTTTTTATCTAATTCTAATATTTCAAATGAAAAAATCATAGAGAATAATATAAAAAGAATTTTTCCTAAAGAGCCTAATTTAACATCGATAGATGCTATAAAGCAAGCATTTGCCAATAGTAATTTAAACATAGCATTTAATATGAAAAAAGGACAGTGTGTTCATCCTAAGTGCAAAAGTAGAAGTATGGCTACTGGATGTTGTCTTCAATCTCTTGGAGCTCAAGAAATGAAAGATTGCTTTGTCTTAGGATTTTACTGTCCTGGCTGTAAAATGGGGACTAAAGTTGAAATTTATAAAAATAAAATAAAGTTGGCTAAAAAAGAAAATCAGGAAAGTAGAATAATTGCTGGATATCAAGTCGTTATTACAGGAAAACATAATCGCGAAGAAATCTTTAATATTTTAACAAAAAAGGAGGTCATATAAGAAAATTGTAAGTCTATATTATCTGTAAATTATGCAGATGAATTTATTAAAACAACAAAAAGTCATCAAAATGACAAAAGGAGAATTTAAAATGAAAAGTTTATTAACAGTATTTGTAGTCGGTCTTATTTCAGTTGTATTTGCAGGATGTTGTGGTGATGGGAAATGTCCAATTACAGGATTAGGAGGTGATGAAGAAACGAAGTGTAGTTTGAAAAATAATAAATGCTCTTTGTCAGGTAAGGAATGTGCGGATAAAGAAAAATGTAGTATGAAAAAAGACTGTCCTGTTTTAGCTAAAAAAGCAGTTATCTGTGGATGTGGAGAAATTAAAGGAACTGCAAATTGTTGCAAAAAAGATGCAGTAAAATGTTCAAAATGTGGATTAAACAAAGGTTCTATTGCTTGCTGTAAAAAAGATTTAGTGGGAAAAGAAATTTGTCTTAAATGTGGAGACATCAAAGGAACAGAAAATTGTTGCAAAAAAGATGCTAAAAAGTGTCCAAAATGTAATTTAAACAAAGGTTCTGTTGGATGTTGTGACCCTATAATAGGAAGAATGATAGAAGGCGTGCTATAAACAAATAACTGCGAACTATGCAAAAATAATTGCATAGTTCGCACTTTTAGGAGTATCAATATGAAATTTTTATTTACCACATTTTTTACAATAATTATGATTAATATATTTGCACAAACCGCAAATATTGAAGTTTCTGTTGAAGATAATAAAATTGTTGCGACGATTGATATTCCTAAAGGTTTACACCAAACATTACAAAAAGATTTTTTTAATATTGAAGTTGAAAAAATTCAAAATATTAAATTTTCAGAGACTATATATCCAAAAGGTCATAAAAATGAAATTTTAAATACTATAGAATTTTCCGATAAAGTTAATTTAATCAAACCATTTTCTTATGCACAAAATTTAAAATCTGCGATTAGTGCAAAAGTTACTGTGAATTATCAGTTGTGCAAAGATAATGGTGCATGTTTATTTCCACAATCAGAAGAATTTAAGGTTACGATACAACCTCAAAAATCAGAGAAAAGTAACTTTTTAAAATATCTTTTAATGGCATTTTTAGGAGGTTTAATTTTAAATGTTATGCCTTGTGTATTACCAGTTTTATCTATCAAGGCTATTAGTCTTGTTAAGCAAAGTGGACAAGAGCATAAAGTTATTTTAAAGCACTCTTTAACTTATGCTGCTGGTATAATATTATCATTTATTGCTCTAGCAACAGTCGTTATCATAATGAAAACGACAGGGGAATCAGTTGGTTGGGGTTTTCAGTTTCAAAACCCTTATTTTGTCATAATTTTATTGAGTATGATGCTTGTTTTTGCTCTATCATTATTCGACCTTTTCACCTTCTCTGCACCAGGAATGCAGGTTGCAAATAATGCCTCTGGTAAAGATGGGTATTTAGGTTCATTTATGAGTGGGATATTTGCAGTTCTACTTGCAACCCCCTGCACCGCTCCTATGCTTGGTGCTGCTTTAGGATTTGCATTTTCACAATCAGCCATTGTCATTATAATTTTATTTATTGCAATTGGCGCTGGGTTAGCATTCCCGTTTGTCATTATAGGGTTTATGCCAAAAATGATTAATTTTATGCCGAAACCTGGAGCATGGATGAATACATTTAAGGAAGTGATGGGATTTTTATTACTAGGAACTGTTATTTATCTATTTCGTGTTTTATATTTTCAATTATCGGGAGAAGAACTTATAAACATTTTATGGTTTATGCTATCACTATCATTTGCAGCATGGATTTATGGCAAATATGCAACTCCTATAAAACCTAAGAAGACGCAATGGATAGCTATTATTATATCAATTTTCTTGATAGCAGCTAGTTGGTCTACCTTTGTGCATATATCGCAAAATAAAAAAAACACGGTAAAAAATGAGCATTCAAATTGGCAAACATTTACTCCTGAGTTATTGGCTGCACATATCGCAGAAAACAAAATAGTATTTGTTGATTTTTCTGCTGAATGGTGCATGACTTGTAAGACAAATGAAGCTTTAGTATTAAATACTGATGAAATACAAAACTTATTTAAAAGTAAAGGTGTTCAACTATTGTTAGGAGATAATACCAAAAAAAATCATATAGTTGATGAGTGGCTAAAAAAATACAATAGAGCTGGCGTGCCATTATATCTTCTATTTATTCCTAATAAAAAGGAACCAATCATTTTTCCAGAAATTTTAACTAAACAAATGATAATAAATTCTCTAAAACCATAATTTGAATTTTTCATACTTCTTTCATTTATTAAAACTAACATTTCGGGGTTCATTTTCTCTAAAATTGAATTCCGAATACAAATAACTATAATAAATAAATGAACTTTGTATTTTTTAAGTGGAAAAAAATGCTAATAGTTTGATTTTCCTATAATATGGGTTTATATTATTCTTATGGTGCTACATATAATATTGTAGCAAACAATATTATCATATTTTAAAATTTATAGGAATGAAAAAATGTTCAGTGAAAAAATTGTAATAACAGGAATAGGATTAACATCACCTAATGCTAATTCATTAGAAGAATATAGAGAAGCTCTTTTAAATAGTAAATCAGGTATCAAAAATATCACTCATAGGTATATTGGAGAAGTTCATGCAGGAGAATGCGATTTCAGCCCTCTTAAATATCAAAACAAAAAGAATTTACGAACTGGAACTCGTGCAGGATCAATTTCAATTTTTTGTGCGAATGAAGCTTTAAATGATGCAAACATAGAAGTTAATGATGAAAATAGAGATAAAGTAGGTGTTTATATAGGCACAACAGAGCATGGGAATGTCGAAACAGAAAATGAAGTTTATAATATAAGTCAGTTTGATTATGATATAAAATATTGGACTCATCATCATAATCCTAGATCTATATCTAATAATCCTGCAGGAGAAGTCACTTGTAATTTAGAAATTACAGGTCCTCATTACTGTATTGGAGCAGCTTGTGCCGCTGGAAATGCCGGGTTGATTCAAGGAATGCAGCAACTATTATTTGGAGATGTTGATATTGCTATTGCTGGTGGTATTTCAGAAAGTTCTCATACATTTGGAATTTTTGCAAGTTTCAACAGTCAAGGTGCACTTGCACGACATACAGATCCGACAAAAGCAAGTAGGCCATTTGATAAAGATAGAAATGGTATTGTTGTCTCAGAGGGAGGGTGTCTATATATTTTAGAAAGAAAAAGCGATGCGATTGCAAGAGGAGCTAAGATTTATGGTGAAATTGCGGGTTATGCAATGAATTCAGATGCGGGGAAAACATCTGTATTACCAAATGCTGAAAGACAAGCACAATGTATCAAAAAGGCTTTGAAAAAAGCAGGTTTGACAGCAGAAGATATTGATATTGTAAATTCTCATGCAACATCAACTCCAATGGGAGATATTCAAGAATGTCTTGCTATTAAAGATGTTTTTGGCGAATGTAAAAAAGGACCTTTCATCAATAATACAAAAGGCTTTATTGGTCACGCTATGGGAGCTGCTGGAGCTTTAGAATTAGCAGGTAATATTCCTGCTTTTGAAGATGGTATCGTTCACCACTGTTTAAATGTAGATGAATTAGATCCAGAATGTGCTTTGCCAAATTTAGTAATTAAAGAACCAATAAAAGATCAAGATATTAATATTATTTTAAATAATTCTTTTGGTATGTTAGGCATTAATTCTTGTTTAATCATAAAAAAAGGATAAAAACACTTTACAAATCAATAGTTTTGTGCTATAATATAGGATAAATAATGATAAATAAGAGCAAAAGGAGATAGATATGAATGTAGGACAAATTTCACAAAGTTCAATAAAAGTTGCGAACTATGCAAACTCGATAAAAAAAGTGGGGTCAGCCAAAAATCCTTTAACTTCTGATCCATCAGGAATACAAATAGGTGAAAGACTATTAATGTCTGTAAAAAGTTTAGAAATGGTTGGCAGTAATTTATCAAATGGTATATCTATGCTAAAAACTGCGGATAGTGCAATTCAATCAACTGGTGATGTATTAGGGCGATTAAAAGCTTTAAGTATTCAAGCTAATAATGGGATGCTATCAGATTCAGATCGTAGTCTAATAAATGAAGAAGCACAACAATTATTAGGTTTTATAGAAGATCAATCTTCTATGAAATTTAATGGAACTCCAATAGCACAAGGTGATAGCATTGATTTAGCTGTTGATGACAACGGAGGATCTATAACAATAGTATCTCCAGACTTTTCTTTTAATACACTTGGTTTAGCTGACCTTGATTTTTCTACAATGCAGGGGGCTAGTGATGCTCTTGCTGATGTAGACAGTGCGATTAGGACTTTAAGTTCACAAAGGGTTAGTAATGGAAGTCAACAAAGGATTTTAATGGAACAATACGATGCGAATATCTCAGAACAAGTAAATACTTATGAGGCTGGTTCAAGACTAACTGACTTGGATATGGCACAAGCTTCTACAGAATTAGCTGCAAATGGAATTTTATCTGATGTTGGAATTGCTGTTCAAGTTCAAGCAAATGCATTAAATTCATCAGTCCTTAATTTATTACAGTAGACTCTAAATTTTCAATCTGCACTAAAAAAAAGGGGCTATAAATCAGCCCCTAATAATCTCAATAAATTTACTCTTAAACTATAACATTAGGAGCAGATCTATTTATTCTTTTATGAACTTCTTGGCGTTGTTTTTAATGCCGTCCAACAATTGTTTTGACAGGATAACAGGATTTT
>JAOZMT010000131.1 GCA_029934175.1 Victivallales bacterium
AAATTATAAGAAACATCATCACAATCTCTGATTTGTATAACTCCATCACCAATATTAGATGACATTCCAAAAATATCTTTATCCCCATATTTATTAAAATGGATATTTTCCCATTTACGAGAATGTTCTTCTGTTAATCTGAAACATTCTAATTCTTCAATAAAATTTCCATAATCATTAATTTTTTTATAGTATTTCTTTTTTATTAAATAAAAGTATCTAAATTATTAGCTACATCATTTTTAAAATTATCAATAGTTTTTAAAGTGTATTCTTTAATATTCAGCTCTTTATTTGTGATTAATGGGGTTAAATCCATTGCGTAAGTATATGCATCACAATCATCTGCTGAATGAGAAGCATAAAAAGTTGCATTTGCTAATTGTCTTCCTCTTAAAGCTAAATCATATCTTTTCCCGCCAGATACTTGCGAATCAAAAACACTAATTAAAGCCGCACCAACATTATCATATTGTGCAACAGGCAAAACAACTTTTTCATCATCTTGCATCCAATCAAGAGCACGCCAAACTTCACAACCATAAACTTTTTTAGGTTGATATTCGTCTGACAATTTTCTTATTGCTTTAACTGCGAGAACCGCAGTTGCCACATGAGTAATATGTTTATCTGCCAAATTATGTAAATAAATAACTTCAGGTTTAGAGGCTTTAATTATTTTTATCAAATCTGCAATAACAGCATCTGGATTCGTTTCTTTAACTTCAGAACTAGAAAATTTTAACTGAAATTGTGCAGAATAATCTCCAACCACAGCAGCTTTATTTTGTTCTTTTGCTCTTATTTCTTGCATCTCTTCATCGGAAAAATCTGCATATAAACCTGTTCTTGGACTGCCTGCTCCATTTGTAACGATAACACTTGAAAACCATTTGTTTTTATTATTAAAACATTCTGCAATTCCATTATAAGCAGCTATTTCTGTGTCATCTTGATGTGCTACAATCGCAAGATGAGTTATTCTTTCAAGAGCTAATTCTAAACCTGCATTATCTGGAACAAACGAAATAGCACCTTTTTTTGAAAAATTCATATTTTCCTCCAACTTAATAAGTTTGCCATTTTGGTTTGTTATTGTAAACCCATTTGTAATAATCAGCTTTTGATAATTTTGCAGCAGCAGCTTCATCTAAAATAATAATAGCATTCGGATGCATTTGTAATGCAGAACCAGGACACATTGCAGAAATCGCACCTTCAACCATTTGTTGGACAGCATCAGCTTTATTCTCTCCAAAAGCAAATAATAGGTTAGTTTTTGCATCCATAACAGTTCCCATTCCCATAGTAATACAGTGATAAGGCACAGGGTCTCCATCTTTCATAAATCTTTTATTATCATCACGAGTTTGTTCATCTAAAGTTTTAATTCTAGTTCTTGAAGCAAGAGATGATGTTGGTTCATTAAAACCCAAATGACCATCAGAACCAATACCTAAAACTTGTAAATCAATTCCTCCTTCTTCTACAATTTTTGCTTCATAATCTAAACAATGTTGTTTAATATTTTCTGCTAATCCATTAGGAATATTTTTATTTTCTTCAGGAATATTTATTTCATCAAAAAGATTTTCATTCATAAATCTATAATAAGAAGCATAATGATTTTTTTCTAAACCTATATATTCATCTAAATTAAAAGTTCTTACTTTTGAAAAGTCTAACCCTTTTTCTTTATGCCATTTAATCATTTCATTATAAAGCATTACAGGAGTGCTTCCTGTTGCTAGTCCTAAAACCGCATTTGGTTTTTCATTAATTAAATTTGCTACAATTTTTCCGCCAACTTCACTTCCTGCTTGCGCATCTTTTAAAATAATAATTTCCATTTTATATCTCCTTTATTTTTTTGCATTTTTTATGAATTTATTGCACAATTCGCAATCTTGTGAACGATCCTCTCTTTTTAACCCACTATTAGCATCTACTCCATAAGGGTTGACTTTTTTAATTGCGAGTTCCACATTGTCAGGAGTTAAGCCTCCTGCTAACATTACAGGAAGTGGAAGTTCTTTTACAAGTTTAGCACTGATGTCCCAATTATGAACCTCTCCTGTTCCTCCAACTTGTGATTTCTCATCACTATAGCTATCAATAATTACACCATCTATATGACGAATATATTCCATAATTTCAACACTACATGCATCATTTATAATATGAATGGCAAAAATCAATTTTGAATATGGCGGAAGTAAATCCCTAAGTTTCTTAATATCATCTAATGAATTATTACCATAAAGTTGAATTGTTGTAATACCAGTTTTTTCTACAATTTCAAAAATTTCTTCAACATCTTCTAAATGAGTCACAATCACAGGAGTTATATATGGGGGTAAAAGCCGCGCCAACCTTCCAGCTGTGCTTGCTAATATAAAATCTGGCGAAGGATGAACCTGTCCGACAAGAAATCCTACAGCATCTATATCTAAATCTTTTATTGCTTCTATTCCCTCTTCATCTTTAATACCACAAATCTTAACTTTCAATATTTACCTCCCAAGCATTTAATAATCCTTTTAATGTGAAATTTTCACTTTCAGTTTTTAATTCTTTTATGTGATTAGTGAAAAAATTAATATCTCCTCCTATTCCTATAATATGCACGCTGTTTGTCTTTAATTCAAGTTTTATCCCCTCAAGAATTGAATTAATTGCACCCACACATCCTAAGTCAATCCCTATTCCCATTGATTCAGCTGTATTTTTACCAAGATAGCTAGTAATATTCAAATCCATATCGATTAATGGTAATTGTGCAGTTTTTGCATTTAATGCTTGTCTTAAAAGTCTTCTTCCAGGCAAAATAGCCCCTCCTTTAAATACATAATTCTCATCAAGAACTTCAAAAGTAATAGCTGTTCCAAAATCAATACATATTGCAGGTAATTTCAATTTATTCAATTTTGCGAGATGTGCAATTCTATAAAGGTTTGCAATTCTATCTCCTCCAAGGGTTGATATATCAAATTCTGTCGAAAAATTTAAATTAGACTTTGGAGTCAACACAAAGGCATTCTTAATAGACTTTCTTATAAATTTTAATTTTTCTGGCACAACTGCACAAATCGCAACATCAGAGACTTGTTGTAATTGCTTAATTGAGAAATCTTTTGTTTGAACAGTGTCAATTCTAAATTTATCGTTAGGATATGCTATTTGCGTGTGTGTATTCCCAATATTGATAAGCGCCTTCATATATTATCTAAAACCCTTAGGTAACATAAATTCTGGGCCCATAACATAAATGACATAATAAGTTACAAAAATAGCAATAAACATTCCACCATAAAAAAGTGAAATTCCTAAAATTCCAGCATTTTTTTTACTATTTTTATGTCCTTTTTCTAACGCTTTTTTTGCTCGCGGAGCTAAAGTGTTACCAACTAAAGAAAAACCAACAGCAAACATTAACACTAATATGGCAGTTAATGTAAATTGATCTAAAACTCCTAATTTGTGCAAGGATTGCATCTTATAAATAATAATTTCTTCAACAGCATTTAAGACCAATAAACAAATTGGAAGAATTAAATAAGTTCTAATATTCTTCATTTTCATATTAGTTGACTCCTATTATCTCCAAACATTTTTTTGCGATTTGTGCAGTTGGCTTGTTATATTCACCTGCTAATATTGATTTAACAGCAGCTATATCTTGTTCAACAATATCACGCCTTTTTCCACCTGGGAGAATATCCTCTAAGGCAGTTACAATATCTTTAGGTCGAACATGTTCCTGCATAAATTCCTTAAATATTTCTTTATCTGCAATAAGATTAAACACTGTAAAATACTTTATTTTTACAAGTAGCTTTGCAACAAAATATGTAATTGGATTGATTTTATAAATAACAACTAATGGAAGTCCTGCAATACCACACTCAACAGTAACTGTTCCAGAGGCTGCTATCGCTGTTCCAACCTTCTGCATTAATTCACCAGTATTACCATAGGATACATCTATTAATGGTAGGTCAGGATGTTTTTCTGCATATTTATTTAATCGAGTTACTATTTCAGTATGAATTTTCTGTCTTGGAGCTGATATAGAAAAAGATAAACTTGGATGTTTTTGACTTAAAATTTCGACACTTTTTAACATTGGAATTAATAAGTTATCAATTTCATGAAAGCGACTTCCTGGTAAAAGTAATACTCTATTTAGATCTTTAGGTATTTCACTATTCGTCCTTTGTTCTATTACTTCAATGAGAGGATGACCTAAAAACTCAACATCTAAATTAGTTTCTGCATAAACCGCAGTTTCAAAAGGAAAAATTACAAACATTTTTTTGCAATATTTAGCTAGTAAAGGTATGCGTTTTTTCCCCCATGCCCAAACTTGTGGACTAATATACCAAATAATTGGGATATTGTGTTTATACATTTGCTTTGCAAATCGTAAATTAAAACCAGGATAATCAATAAGGATAATAGCATCAGGTCGTTCCTCTACAGCTTTATTTACAAGCTTATGAAATATTTTATAAAAAGTTTTTATATGCTTAAGAACTTCTAAAAGCCCAACAACTCCAAGTTCTGTAGAATCAACTATAATGTCAACTCCAGCGTCTTTCATGTTATAGCCACCCATTCCTTTAATAGTCAGATTTTGATTTTTTTGATAAAGTTCTTTTGCTAACATAGAACCATAAATATCTCCTGACTCTTCTCCTGCAAAAATCCAAATTGTTTTATTTTCTTTCATTAAACTATTGTTTTAAAGTATTTAAAATTTTTGGAGCTAAAACAATTCTAAAACCAACTCCAGTATTTTTATCTTTCGCCTCAGCATATTCTCTTGCAGCAGAACGACATTCTGAAGGCAAGTTTCCCCAAGACCCACCTCTCATAACTTTCGCTGGCGAAGGGATTACATATCGTTCAGCATCACTTTCTCTCATTTTACTGATAACTACTTCTACAGGTCTAGAATTTAGTGGATTTTCTTGCGATATGTGCATATAAGCTTTAGGCCTATACCAGTCAGCACACCACTCCCATACATTTCCTGTCATATCATACAATCCAAATCCATTTGGAGCATAACTCTTTACTGGTGCTGATACTATATGCTTGTCATTTTTTGCTATTCCCCTCTCTTTATTCCATTTTTCTAGCTTTATAAATCGTCCATCTCTAGTATTTGCGAACTGTGCACCTAACTCCCCAAATTTATCGCCCCAAAAATAAATAGTCTCTGTTCCTGCACGACACGCATATTCCCACTCCGCCTCTGTAGGTAATCTATATTCATAATTTTTTGGAATACGATTAACATTTTGCTCTGCTTCAGTTAATGAACGACAAAATAAATTAGCTTCTTGCCAGCTAATATTTACTGCTGGTAAAGAATCTCCTGAAAGAAAGTATTTTCCCCATTTGCCTGATGAATGATTTGGCATTATTTTTTTTATTTGATAATTTGTGATTTCACTTTCTGACATCCAAAATTCACTTGTGATAGATATTTTTTTGAAAGGCAACTCATCATCATCGCCTTTTCCCTGCCTTCTTCCTATCGTAAAATTTCCCTTTGGAATATGCTTCATTGTTGTTAATATTGTAGGAACAATGTAGTTAATCCCTTTTTTCATTCCTAGAACAGGAAAACTTTGCAAAATCATTTGTTTATATTTATCTTGTTTTTCAATCCATTGACGCCTATTTATAAAATCATATTTAATAATTTTGTCATATTGTATAATTGCACGGGTCGCAAGTTGTTCTTTTTGAAATAGGTCAGCCTTATTCATTTGAATATCAATCAAGGATATAACTTGATTCATTTTCTCTAGTTTTGTTGCTTTTTCAATACTTTTAGTGTATTCATTGGAGGCAACTTTTATAATAATCAATACAGATAAAATCATAACAATAATAAACACTATTTTTATTATTCTATTTTTATGTTCTGTGTGCTGTTCAATTATATTATTAAAAGGATTAACTTCACTTTGTTTTATCCCTTTATACTTTGATGATCTTTTCTTTTTCTTTTCAAAGGCAGGATGCTGTTCAAAGGTTACCTTATCATCTTTTTTATTTTCTATCATATAAACCCCTAATTGTTGAATAATTGGCATTAATTTAATATACTTTTGTATATATTCAAATACTTTACAAGAAAAAGCAAAAAAAATCGAAATTGATCTTAATATTTTCCATTATTTTGATAAAATAACAAGATTTTTAGGATTAACAGGATTTTTCACTTTACATTATCAATAATAGCTTGCATTTTAGCCATTTTTTTAGCATTATCTTCTAATGCTTTGTCTTTATCTTCTAATGCTTTGTCTTTATCTTCTAATGCTTTATCTTTATCTTCTAATGCTTTATCTTTATCTTCTA
>JAOZMT010000132.1 GCA_029934175.1 Victivallales bacterium
ATGAATTAGCTTCGCAATTTAGATTACATTTACACAGAGGTATAGGCTATTTAGCCTCTAATGTAAATAATATTTCGGAATATTCAAGTTATTAAAGAAAAACATAAAAGTTTGTTTATTTTTAAAAAACAACTTGATTTATTAGAAAAAAGAATTATATTATCCACTTAACTTAAAAAAGGAGATTAAAAATGTCAACAAGTTTTGGATATACATTCCCAGCAATAAAGGGAATTCAGTCAGGAAAAGAGTATTATGTTTCAATGCTTCCTCTAAAATTAATACCAAAAATATTTTCATACAATGAGGAAGATGTCCCAGAATTGATGCGTTCACAAAGGATTTTGAACAATTCAAGAATAGGAGAAATTACAAAATATATAATTAAAAATAAAGATTCTTATATTTTATCAGCATTGACAGTTGCAATTAATAGTGAAGTTGAATTTGAAACATTTGGAGATTCTCAACATAAAGGAATGTTAGGGTTAATTCATATTCCTTTAGATGCTCAATTCCTTCTAAATGATGGACAACATCGCAGGGCTGGAATTACAGAAGCATTAAAAGAAAATCCCAAATTAGGAGAAGAAACAATTTCTGTTGTTTTTTTTCAAGACTTGGGACTAAAAAATTCACAACAAATGTTTATAGATTTGAGCAAGCAGGCATCAAAGCAATCAAAATCTATAAGAATTTTAAATGACCACACAGATAAAGATGCTCTAATAACTAAAAATATTATTTTAGAATTAGATTTTTTCAGAAAATTAACAGAAATGGAAAAAACAACTTTATCAAAAAGGTCTAAAAAATTATTTACTTTAAGTGCAATACATGGTTCTATTCAAAATTTATTTAAAGGCTTTAATGATATTGCTGATGAGAAAAAAATAGAAATAGGAAAAGTTTTTTGGACTGAAATATATAATCAGTTTGAAGATTGGCAAAAGGTTTTTAATTCTGAAATATTAGCTTCTATAATTAGAACAGATTCTTTACATTCGCATGGAATTATTCTTAGTGCTTTGGGAAGATTAGGAAATTCAATCATAAATTTTGAAAATGATAATTGGAAGTCAATAATTGCAAATCTAAAAGATATTGATTGGAGTAAAAAAAACAAAAACTGGATAGGGAGAGCATTAATAAATGGTAGAGCATCTAAATCAGATATTAGCATTGCTTTAACAACCAATTATATAAAACAAGAATTAAATATTCAATTGAATGAAAAAGAACAAATAAAAGAAGATAAATTAAAAAAGAGTAAATTATAATGCCTAAAATTCTAGGAAATATTAAAATTGTTTTTAACAGATAAAGGAGAGTTATGTCAAATCAGAATATAAAAAAGATACATATTGATAAATTGATTTTCAATTCAAAAAGCCATAGATTTTCTAAAGATTTTAAAGATGAAAATCAAATAATCAATCATTTATTTAGAACAACACCTTTGGTGGAATTAATGTGGTCTATAACAAACGAAAATTATTTTTCAGAGGAATTATTTATTGTTGTAAAATATAAGTCTTTTTATAAAGTGCTTGATGGGAATAGAAGGTTAGCTGCAATAAAATTAATAAATCAAAATATAAACAGAAATATTAATAATAATAGAATAAATAAAATTCATAAAATAAAAGAAATAAGAACTTTACCTTGTCTAGTTATAAAAGATTACAAAGTTAAGTTCGTTTTACAACAACTTGGATATAGGCATATAACAGGAATAAAATCATGGGACATGTTAGAAAAAGGTTTGTATTTTATAAATTTATACAATGACAAGAACTCTCTTATTGAAAATTCTTTTAGATTAGCAAAATTGGTTGGATCAAGGCAAGAATATGTTAAAAATATGTTGATAGCAATGAAAATCTATAAACATATAAAAGAAAATAAATTTTATCATATAGAAAATTTAAGTAACGAAAGGTTTAATATTGGATTTATCATTACTGCATTAAAGAAAACTAATATTCAAATATATTTTCTAAATAAAAAGTTAATTGACTTTGAATGGAATGATCAATTAAATTGCGATAATATTAAAGATTGGACTCATTGGACTTTAGGAGAAGAATATAAATTACCTTATGATTTTGAAAATAAAAATTTAGATAAATTTAATACAATAGTAATTAACAAAAAAGCATTGGATGCTTTTAAAAAAGGTATTTCTTTAGATGACGCTTTTAATCTTATAGATAATTATGAATCAGAATTTTTAGAGTTAATTAAAAGAAGTAAGAGATCTCTTGAAAAAGCCAGTCAATTGTTTCAAAAAACAAATGAGAGTATTATATCAAATGATGAATTAAAATCTATTATTAACTTATGTAAAAAAATAAAAGAAGTTAAATTAGAAAAACAATTAGCAAAGGCATATCACGATAAACATTGTTTAAAATGTTGATCTCAAAAATTTCTAACTTCGCAGAAATACTCTTGGTTATTTTTATCTATTTTTAATTCTAATTTATATTTAAATCGTGCGAATGCAGACATATTATTCATTTGAATATCATCATATTCTTTATTTTGAGAAACTAATCGATATTTATATTCGGCATCTTTTTCTATGCGTTTGAAGACAAAACTTGAATTTTCAAATTCATCAACATATTGTATTGCAAAAAGTTGATTGCTAATACTTCCACCATAATTATGTTCAAACAATAGATAATCTCCATCATAAATAGGAGACTTGCCTCCATTCATAGAATTTCCTTTTGCTCTAACTATAAAAAATCTTTCAGGTTGCGATATATTATGAATATTTTCAACCAACAAAGTTTCTTCTGCATAATTCGCAATTCCATCTCCAAATGTTCCA
Organism: Victivallales bacterium; assembly: GCA_029934175.1. Classification (GTDB taxonomy): domain Bacteria; phylum Verrucomicrobiota; class Lentisphaeria; order Victivallales; family JAUVCU01; genus JAOZMT01. The sequence continues at coordinate 2,843 of JAOZMT010000132.1, forward strand.
CAGGCGATTTCTAAATCAGAATAAAATGGTATTGATATTAAATCAATTTTTTCTTGCGATTTATGCAAATCAATTGAAGTATGGTTCACTGATAATCGTTCTTTTATTTCTGCAAGTTTATTGTAATCTATTTTTAACTTTTTGCTATGAAAATACCTTTTTAATGCAAATTCAACTCTATCTTTTACCAACTCTTTAAATTGCTCTTCTTTCCAAAATTCTTTATACTCTTCTTTTAAAGAAAATTCACCTGCTTTTTCATCTAAAATAAAACAATCGTTTTCAGTATTTGACAAAAAATTTAATGGATAGTTTTTGATATGAGTATTGATTTTTGATATAGAAAAGTTTTCTGGTTCTTCTGAATTATACATCACAGGGAAGTCTGCTAAATATTCTAAATTATCAAGATAAAATTGTTTAAAACCTTCTCCAATATTATCAACATTCCATTCTGTTTTTCCTGTTGATAAAAGATATTGCAAAACAACCATTTTATAAGACTTATTTGGTCGTAAGTCTGTTTCTAAATGTAATAAAAACTTTTCACCTTTTGTATCTAAAATAGTTTTTTCATAATCCGTTAAATCATTCATTTCTTTTTTAGCTTGTAGCCAACCCCCAAATTCATTAATAAATTCTTTTGGGTCGCAAGTTGCAATGTTAGCAAAGAAATTTATTAAAGTAGGAGAACTATCTATGTCTTCTCTTAGTTCTTTATAAATTGCAGTTAATCGTTCTCTTTTATTTCTTGGCGTAACTATTCTTTTTATTTCATCTTTCCATATTTTTTGAACTTCTGTATCAATATCAATATAACAATTATCAGGTAGTTTTAATTTTTGTTTTGCTATTTTTTTATCATCTTTATTTTCTACATTTGTTATACCTCTTAAACCTAATGGAGCAATATAATTTTTCTTAAAATTACCAATAAAATCTAAGACGACACAATATTCTTTATTTTGCGTTTTACGAAGACCTCTACCTAATTGTTGTAAGAAAACAGTAAAAGATTGCGTAGGTCGCAAAAGTAAAATATGTGATACTTCTGGAATATCAACCCCCTCTCCAAATACATCAACAGAACAAACTATTTGCAATTCATTTTTTTCATTTTGTAAATTCAATACAATTTTTTCTCGTTCTGAAATATCTGTTTGTCCTGTTACAATTTCAGAAACAAAACCTTTTTTATTAAACTGTTCTGTCATATATTCTGCATGTCCAATATTTGAACAAAATGCTAGTGCTTTTGTTTTCCCATTTGAAGGCAAATATTTTTTAAGATTATTAACAACTAAATCAACACGAGTATCATAACTCAACCTTTCTTCAAGAGCCTTTTCATCATAGCCCTTACCAGTCCATTTTATTTTTGAATAATCAGTTTTATCATAAATTGCAAAATATTGAAACGGAGATAACCATTCATTGTCAATAGATTCAAACAACCTTTTTTCATAAGCAATATCGTTGTTACAATACTCTAACACATTTTTTCCATCCATTCGTTCAGGAGTTGCAGTTAAACCTAAAAAGAACTTTGGCTTAAAATGGTTCAATACTTTTTGATAACTTTTAGCTTCTGCATGGTGAAATTCATCAATAACAATGTATTCAAAATCAAGAGTTCCTAATTTTTTTAGCGTTGAAGTTTTTGATAAAGATTGAACCATTGCAAAAACACTTTTTGCATTAGTATAAGCTGATATTCTATCCGCATTATTTGAATTTCCAGATAAAACTATGCTTTTGAAATTTTCTCCGCATACTGTTTTAAAAGTTTTTTGTGTTGCATTTAATATATTTTCACGATGAGCAATAAATAAAATATTCTTCATACCTGATTGTTTAAAGTCGAATGCTGCTAAAAAAGTTTTACCTAGCCCAGTAGCTGCAATAATTGCAGTCTTTTTTACTCCAGCCAATCGTTTGTTTGCTAAATTTATCAATGCTTCTTTTTGTGCTTCTCGTGGCTCAATTTCCTTTAGTTCTATTTTATTAATTGCATTGTCAATTTTCGTTTGTTTTTCTCTTGATTTTTGCCATTCTTGAGTATAATATTTTATAAACTCATCATTAAATTTTATAGATTTATAATCCCAGTAATTATTAAATTCGCCTAATCCTTTATCAAAAATAGAAATATTGTTTTCATAAATAGGCAAAGTCGATTCATAATTAGAAAAGTAATTCCATTCGTGATTATTTAACAATCCACCTTTTGTAAAATTAGAAGAACCAACAATCATTGAATGTGCGTTATTCTCTTTTTTGAATAAGAAGCATTTGATATGAAAAGCAGGTGGTTTTTTATTTGTTCGATAATCTGCACAGTTCGCAAATTCATTTGCTCTAGGATAATATATTTTCAAATTGATATTTCTGTCAACAACAGCCTTAAAATCATCAGGTGAATTAAAATTATTCATTATTGAAGTAAGTAACTTTATTTTTCCATTTCGCTTAAAGAATTTTTCAAAATCTTTAGCCAACTGATTTAACATGGCTCTTGAAATAAAAGCCGAAGCAATATAAACTTCTTCGGAACTTTCCAATTCAGATTTTATAATATCAATAATTCTATTATCTGTATATTTTGTAAGTAAAGTTGAATTAATTGAAGTTAAATCTTGTGAACTTCGCAGATGAGATAATTCCGTATTATGAAGTTTCGATAAATCTTCAATTGTAGAAATTGCATTATTTGCATAAGTCGCAAAGTCTTTAGAGTTATTAGTAGAAATAACGCCTTTAACCTCTTGCAATAATTGTAATTGTAAATTGTTTTTCTTCATTTTCACCTTAGTTGAAATAACATCGTTGACCATTTGCGATGTGTGCGATTTAAACTATCATCATTTTGCCATTTTTCAAGTAATTTAAAATTAATTTTTTCAAATATTATTTGTAACTCATTAGGCGTAATGCCATTGAATAAACGATTGTTTTCATCACGATTTGTTTCATTATTTATCGTTTTATCAGGTAAAGGAATAGACAACAACAATCTACCATTTTCTCGTAAAATTCTACGAATTGCATAACTAGCAGAAGTAAGTTGTTCTTTATGTAAGTGCATTAAGACAGCAGAACACAAAATGCCATCATATACATTATTTGCGACTTGTGCAAGTTTAGGAAGTGAATCCACAAAAGCAAGAGTCTCATTTGAATTAATATTATTGACAAATTGTTTACACGGATCAACACCATAAGCATCAAATTGCATAGTTCGCAAAATTTTCAAATCTCTACCACTCCCACATCCGATATCCAATATTTTAGATTTTGCATAGAACGCAAGTTTAAAATATTTATCAATACCATCAGAAACAGCATTGTATTTTTCTGCGATTTGTGCAGAATTATCATTATAAAATTGTATAGTTTGTATATCCATAAATATATTTAAGAAAGAGTTTTCAAAATATCTTTTGGGTTAATTTCTAATTTTGAAAAAGCAAAGCATTGTTTTCCCAAATCTTTAAGACTTGCTCCAAAGTGATAAATTATTTTTTCATCAAGAACAA
>JAOZMT010000133.1 GCA_029934175.1 Victivallales bacterium
GAAAATTTAAAAATGGACTCATGTTGAATTCCTAGAGGTCAGGTATTCTGAAATTAAGTATCTTTCCCAGTATATTAACATTCTGCCACCGAGACGGTGGCGCTACGGTTTTGTGCTTTGCACTATGAATTGATTAAATCGACAGCCTCTGAAAGCGGAACTCCGACGGTTTTTTTGACTTTTCTAGCTCAAAGTGTAAAGACCTTATTGAAACTAATCGACCTCTTTATTTCTTTCCTGAATACGGGTAGGGTAAAAAAGTTGAATCATCAATATCATAAGAGTCTGCTATAACTTTACCAATTGTATTGATATATCGGAAACTATCTGATGTTATCGCACACAAATATAAATTTGTAGATGTTAGTCTTAGCAAATCATTGCTATTCCAATATTTGATAGGTTTTTCTTCGCTTAATAATGACTTTGATACGCTCCAATTTTTTCTAGGAGATAAAACAATGCCAGTCTTATCAATTAATATAAAATCACCAATATTATTAATAATTTTCAAGTCTATATTTATATTTTTTGCCAATTTTTGAGCAATTGCACATAATAAAAAATCTGATCCAATTAACTCTTCTAATACTATTCCTAAGCAAAAATAATCTGCCTCTATTTCACTTTTGTCAGAAACTTTAAAGCCTGTTTTCCTAAGAAAATATGCAAACTTATCAATAGTATCTGGTTTGTTTTGTTCTAAATTTGCGACTAATGCAAGCCAAAATTGCATAATGGATTCTATAGTATCATTATCATACCATAGAGTGTGAACTTTACTTAATCCTGTTATAATATCAGTATTATTATCTTTTAAAATATTTGATGTTTTTTCTCTATTGTTTCGCCTAGTTTGAATAACTTGTAACTGATGTGCTCGCTTTCTTAAAATATGATTATCATCTTCTTGGATAGACTTTATGAATGAATCTAAATTAATATCTGATTCTAAAAGTTCAGCCATTGCAGCACTTGCAATATGAACATTTGTATCATCTAGGAGAAGCATTAGATCTTTTATGTTATTTTTCATCGTTATATACACCTGCAAGTTTTTGTAAAGTTTCTTCTATTTTGTTTAAATAAACTTTAAATTCTTTATCTGATAAGTCAGGAGGCACATAAATTTTATCACCAACAAATAAAGCAAGCCGCCCCCAAGGTTTTGGTATTTGAAATTTGTCCCAACTTTTTAATTCCCAATAATTAGAAGATACAATAGCAAGTGGAATTATAGGTTTTCCTGTAATACTAGCAATTTGAATAGCCCCAGGACTCATTTTATAAATAGGTCCTCTTGGTCCGTCAGGCGTAATAGCAAGATTATATCCTTCTTGAACTAATTTAATTGCTTGTAATAAAACTTTACCACCTTTTTTTGAGCTAGAACCACGAATACTTTTTACATTAAATTGTGCTATCATATCACTAATATACTGCCCATCTCTTGATGGACTAATCATTGCATAAGTTGATTCTTGAATTCTTTTTGAAAAAAGCAAAGGACAAAATAATAATCTATTGTGCCAAATTAAAAATATAACATTCTCCTTTGAATGTAAATTATAGAAAGGGTCGATAATATCAACTCTCATAATAAGCTTTAAAAACCTTAATAAAACTGCTGGGAAAAAATAAAACCAAGATGGTAACTTTTTTATATTTCTAAATTTTTTTTTAAATAAATTCATTACTTTTCGCTAATAGTTAAAATAGCAGTCTTACGCCATTTCTTAGTTGGTTTATGAAGAAGAAAAAGATTTCCTAAATTATCAAAAATGACATATCTACTACTCGCGTCAATATACCCCAAAAAATTAGCATTTTTATCTTTGAATTTTGGAGTCAACTGACTTGGCTTTACTTCAGAAAACTTATCCATTTTAGGATAATTAAAAACAACAACTTTATTATTTAATTTTTCCTCAAAAAAGATTTTGTTTATATCTTTATTATACTCTACTTTCCCTGAACATATATTTGATAATAATCTATTGAATTTATTATTTTTATAGTATGACAAATGACCTTCCTCTGAAGCTATTAAAAAAGAATCATTATTAATAAATTTTACTTTTGCACTTTTTATTTTATACTCTAGTTTATTTGATATAATGGATAGTTTTGATTTTATATCAAAAATTTCATATTTATTATTCCCAGCAACAATGAATTGATTTTCATACGGTAAAAAGTCTATCGCCCCTCCCATAATTGATGATTTTAATATAAAAAAAGTATTTAAGTTTTTCGCATTAAACACATAAATATCTTTTGATTTTTCCATTGAAACAATAATGTCGTCTTGGTCATTTGCACAAATCGCAGATGGAGTAGTTGCGAGTTGTGCAGTAGATGATATAATCTTTTCAGTTATAGGATTTAATATAAAAAGGCTGTTATCTGTTTTTAAATCTTTTTGTGCTTTAGAAAAGCATACAAGAGTGTCGTTAAAAGACCATTTTAGTTTAGTTATAAATTTATCTTCGAGAGTTATTATTTTAAGGATATTCCAATTCGCTGTATCCATAAAAATAAGTCTAGTTCCAAAAGGTCCATATTTTTCTCCAATAGTTTCAGAAAAACAAATAACTGTCTTATCATCACTCATAGTTGTTTCTTTAAGTCTCGGACCTCCAGTCCCTTCAAAATACCACTTAGGTTTCCATTCAATATGTTTTCGTTTTTGATCTAATTTTCCTGCCAAAGAATAATAATTTAATTTATTTTCAACTATATGATTACTACTTGTTCTTGGTTCTTCGATTATATTATTCGCATTATAAACTACTACCTTCTTTTTTCTTTTAAAGTTAGAAGATGTAAACTTCATATTACCTTCTTCTATTATTTCAATTTTCATTTTATCATCAGAATCAATTTTATTCATCTTGACCATTTCTTTTATCGTAATCTTTTTTAATGGAGTTTCTGTTAGTTTTACAGATAGATTATTGTCTACTTCATCGTTCCTTTTGTCAGTAGAGACAGATAACAATATTGCACAAATCGCAAAAAACAACGCCAAAACTACAATAACTTTAGGATTTTTAACTAAAGTTGATGATTGTTTTAATATTTTATCTGCAACAATAGTTAAACTTTTATGATCAATAACTGGGCTTACTTCTGATTTCATACTTTTCCCATCTAAAACTAATCTAATATCTTGACATAATTTTGACCAAGTAGCTGGTCGTTTATCTATTTCTTTAGCCATCATAGTTTGCAATAATTCTTTAGCATTGTCAGATATTTTAGGATTAGCTTTTTGTGGGTCTGGAATAGGAGCAGTAATATGCTTTGCGACAATTCCCATTGCAGTTGATGAATTATAAGGCACATGACCTGTCATAAGATGATATAAAGACCCTCCTAAAGCGTAAATATCTGTTTTATAATCAATATATTTTTCACCTTTAGCCTGTTCTGGGCTCATATAATATGGAGTTCCAACGATAACTCCTGTCATTGTTAATGAAGCATCATCAGCAATTGATTTTGAAATACCCATATCCATTAATTTTACAAGTTTAGACTCAGATTCTACCATAATATTAGCTGGCTTTATATCTCTATGCAAAAACTTGTGATGATGCCACGCATATTCCAAAGCTTCAGCTATTTGCAAAGCAATTTCAAGAGCCTCTTTTTCAGGTATAAATTTATCTATTTTCAATCTATTTCCAAGTTCAACTCCATCAATATATGATATTGCCAAATAATTAATATTCCCATCTTGACCAGCCTCTATAAATTTGACAATGTTTTTATGGTTTAATACTTTTAAGGTTTCTACTTCATTATAAAATCTTGATAAAAAATCTTTACTTTTAGCTAAACCTGGAGATAATATTTTTAATGCCACAAGTTCATCTGTGCTCATATTAAAAGCAAGCCAAACTTCACCCATTCCACCAGTTCCTAACCTGCGTTTAAGTTTGAATTTGCCTACTTCTTTATCAGCTTCCATTCCAATAAAAGGAACTAAAACTGTATTTGCACATTTAGGACATGTAACAGATTCTGCATATTCATTAGAATCCATTTCAATCTCTTCATTACATTTTGAACAACTAAAATTAATTATACCCATTTATCATTTCCCCTTAAACATTAAATAATACCTGCAATTTTTCTACTGCTATCTTATAAATTTGTGATACTCTGCTTTTTGTAATTCCCATAACCTCTCCAACTTCAATAGTCGATAAATCTTCATAATGTCGGAGATATAAAACCTTCTGTTCGTTTTCTTTTAAATTTCTAAACAAACCATGCATATCGTCCATAGCCATACTTTTATCTGTTATTTCAAGAGGAGACGCAACAGTTGCATCTGTTAAAACATCAGAATATTTCAAACCATCTTGGAATTCATCTGCAATATTTATATCACCACGACCCATATTTAAATGTCGAGTTACTTCTAGTTCATCAAGTTCTGCGACTTGTGCAATTTCTTTATTCGTAGGAATGCGTGATAATTTTTTTGTTAATTCTAAACTTATTTCGTTTAATTGTTTATATCTAGCTCGTTGAGTTCTTGTTAAATGGTCTTGCGAGCGTAAATCATCCATCATAGATCCATAAATTCTCCTATATGCAAAAGATTCAAACGGCACACCTTTATCTTTATCAAATGAAGTTAATGCTGAGTGTAATCCTACAACGCCAATGCTTAGTAATTCATTTTGTGTGATTTTCATCTTCACTTGTCTAGGCATATGGTTTGCAACTTTTGCAACTAAAGGTAAATAAAATTCCACAAGAGTCATATAGTTATCATTGTTCTTTATATCATTCCAATAATCTTCCCATAGCTGAATTTCTTCAGGGGTCATTTTAAAATTTTCAGACTTTTTATCCATTATTTTTCTCGTATTTTTTACTTTCATTAACTACACTGTAATATTACACAATAAATACTATAAACTGTATAATTATAAAAATCAAATATTTTAAGATTTTATTTTAATCTAATTTGTTAAATTGGATATAACCTTACTTCTCAATTCGTAGAAAATTTACGGATTTAGGTTTGAGTTTAACTTATTTATCTTGTATAATAGTCCAATAATCTCGTTCTTTCATTAATATTTGTTAAGTTCTTTTATTAATTTTCTTGATATATTGAATGAAACAGTTATATTAATACCTTATAATTTAATACATGAAAAATATACAAACAAATAAAGGAGACAGATTATGTCAACAGTAGAAAATTACGGAAAGTTTATTGAAGAAGAACAATGTTTTGAATTAACTGAAACACCACCTAAAAAATGGTTTAATGTTCATTATAATAAATCAAATATTAATGGAGAGGAAATATATTCAGAAGTTACTAATTTAGGTGATGGAACAACTAGAATTCGTGATGCAAAAGGAAATACTATTAACCTGCTTGGTTACGATTGCAAATATGTTTATATTCGTGATGATGAAACGAATATGACATTCAATCCATTTGGCGAACCTGTTGCTCAAGATGTTACAGATAAATCTTGTAAATATTATCCTGCTAAAACTGTAATTCAAGGAACAGCTGGCGAATTGCGTGCTACGCAAAGAGTTTTTTGCCCTAGAAATGAAGTAGCAGAAGTATGGACTGTTAATGTTGATAACTTATCTGATAGAACGCGTAAAGTATCTGTTTTTGGTTTTGCGAAATTTCAATTAAACGGAACAAGTGCCGCTGGTGGTGGTGTTCCAAGTGAAAATATCTCAGAAGTTATTCAAGATATGGGTGGTGTTTTTGTAACAAATCATGCAAGAAAAGAACCTCCTACAGATAGATACAAAGGATATATGATAACAAGTTCTCCTGAGTTTAGAGGAACTGGTTATCGTGATGCATTTACTCGTTCTGATTTTTCTTTAAGCACTCCTAAAATTTTATGGGGCTGGAATTGTGATGGTAAAGGAGCAGGATATGATCCTGATTGTTCTGGAATTATTCAAGTAACATTTGAGATTACTGCAAATTCTTCTGTTCGCACAGATTTTATTATTGGTAATGCTGCATCTCCTGAAGAGGTTAAAGAAATCCGTGCTAGATTAACTCCGAAAGTTATTGATGCGGCTTGTGCAGAACAAGAAGTAATAGAGAAAACTCGTGTTGATGCAATGACTGTTCGCACTGGAAATAAAAATTATGATGGTATGATGAATATTTTCTCAAAAACAATGATGGCTGCTTATTTAATTGATAAAAGTGGATATAGAGATAATGTTCAAATTGATGCGGCACTCGCAATGGTTGATTACGATTTAGCTAAAGAAAATTTATTAGCAGCTTTATCTTCTCAATATGCAAACGGAAGTGTTCCTCATGGATTTAGACCTATGAATCGTTTAACTTATGCAG
>JAOZMT010000134.1 GCA_029934175.1 Victivallales bacterium
TGCCACCGAGACGGATGGCGCTCCGTTTTATTAAATCGACAGCCCCTAAAGTCGGGACTCTGACTATTTTTTTCGACTATTTTTAATTGAAAGTGTAAAGTTTATTTGAAAGTAGCCTTTTATTTTAGTTATTAAAAAATCCTGTTAATCCTGTCTAAAGAATGACTGAATGAAGTTAGGAACAACGCCAAATACTCTTTATTTCATCTGCTATAATTGTAAGACCTTTTTCTACAATATCATCATTTTGTGCATAAGTTATTCTTATACACTCATTTTTATGCTTCCAGTCTTCATTTAAACCAGGAAAAAAATTAGAACCTGAAATAACAAGCACTCCTCTTTTTTTCAACTGTTCATAAAGTTCATCACTTGTAATAGGAAAATTAGGTAGCCATAACCATAAAAACAATGCTCCTTCTGGCTTATGCAAATAAAAATCAATATTTCCTAGTTTTTTAGTTAATGAATTAAATGCTTTTAGACATTTTGCATAATAATATTTTTGAACTATATTTTTACTTAAATCAATAATTGAACCATTCTGAACTATTCTTTTTACTAAAGAAGCACCTATTCCACCAGGAGATAAGCTTGCAATGGCATTTACTGCAGAAACAGCATTGATAACCTCTTCATTTGCGATAACAATTCCAGTTCTAACAGCAGGTAAACCAAATTTAGATAAACTCATAGATAAAATAATATTATCATCCCAAACAGGAGTTGCATCTGTGTAGATTATATTAGGAAATGGTGTGCCGTAAGCACTATCAATAATTAAAGGAATATTAGCTTTTGTTGTCATTTTTCTTAATTCTGAAATTTCATCATCTGTTAAAACATTTCCAGTTGGATTAGTTGGACGAGATATACAAACAGCTCCAATATCATCTGTTATTTTACAATTATTAAAATCAATTTTATATTTAAAGGTATGATTATCTATTTTTTCTATTTCAGGTTTATATGAAACGAAAAAATCATCAGTAATACCTATATCAGAATACCCAATATACTCAGGAGCAAGAGGGAGTAATATTTTCTTTTTAGAACCATTTTTAAACTCTCCTGCAAAGAAGTTAAATATATAGAAAAAAGCATTTTGACTACCATTAGTTAAAGCAATATTTTTCTCAGTTAAATTCCAATCAAAAAAATTATTAAACATTTTTGCTAAACTTTTTAAAAATGGAACATTACCCTGAGGAGTATCATAATTTCCTATAACTTTACCGAACTCTCCATTGTCTATTATCCTTTGCATTTCCTCTTGCATAATTTGCTCTATTTCAGGAATATGACTAGGGTTTCCTCCGCCAAGCATTAACATATTCGTATCAGTTGATAATGCTTTTCCTAAATCATCCATCAAATCTAATATCCCAGATCCTTTTGTATAATGCTCTCCATATTTTGATAATTTCATATTTTCACCTTTTTTTAGTTAAAATTTTGAATCAAGATTGGAAATTACTATTCCCTCTTTTTATATAAAAGTTTAATATACTCTATATTTTAATAAAATCAATTACAAGCTAGCTTTTTATTATTATTTTGAGAAATATAATGAGTTAAAATATTCTCTGATTACAAATGGATATATTTATTCAAGATAATAGAACTTTAAAGAAAACATATTTTTTAAAAGCTATTGATAAAACAAATGGAAAAGAATTATGGAGTCAAATTTTAGCTTCTCAACCAATATACAATACTCTTTGCATAAACCGCAATGGAGATATAAGCATTGCAACAGTTGATGGGAAGATAACCTGTTATGGTAAATAAAAACTAACATTTCGGGATTCGATTTTAGAGAAAACTGGATTTTTAGATGACCTTAAACTTGCAATTATTGGATTATTGGATTTTGGATTAATGGAAAGAAAACCAATAATCCAGTAATCCAACAATCCTAAAATGGTCTCATAATAAAATCCGTGCCTCGTGTGCTTAGAGATTAAGTTTTTGTGCTTGTTTGCTACGCAAACGACGCACAGCAAGATGCCTGCGTTACTTTGTTTGCTTTACTCTAATACCTAGTCCTTATTGGTTGTATTCCTAAAGCATTGTCCACAAAAACTCTAATGATTATTGGACTAAATGAACCCCGGAATGTTAGTAAAAAGAGTAAAATTAAAAACTTATACTATTTAAAATATGTTCAATTAGGTCAAAATTCTTGATTTTATAAAAGTTTTTGTTATTTTTTTATTATTTCTTTTGACTTATTTTTTTATGGGAGTATATTATAAATTATAAGAGCCTCAATAAAGGAGGTTTTTGATAGTAAAGTTGTGAATAACTTACAATTTAGATTATTAATTCTAACAATAGCAAGGAGACAAAATGAAAAGTGCAAAAAAAACAAACAAGAAAAATGAAGGTTCATCAGTTGAAACAGGAACAGAATTAGGAATGATAAAAATACATGAAGGTGTAATTGTTTCTATTACAAGTAAAGCTATAGCCAATGTTGAAGGCGTAACTAAACTTGCAGGAAGTTCTTTAGTTGATAATATTGCTGATATTGTAGGAAGTAAAAAACTACATGATAGAGCAATCACAGTGAAATTAGATGGAGCAAATGTTGAAATTGAAGTTAAGATTAATATTAAATTTGATTCTCATATTCCAACTATTGCAAACAATGTTCAAACTGTTGTTATTGAAGCTGTAGAAAAGGCTACTGGAATGAATGTAAAAACTGTAGATGTTGTTATTCAAGAAGTTGATTTTGTAGAAGAAAAACCAGCTGAAGAAGATTAAACAATATTATATCTAAATCCATTGAAAGATGGATTTGGATATTTACCAATTATATTTCTTTCCATTTGAAATATTTTTAAATTAAAGGATTATTATGTTAGAACAATTATTAAATGTTAATGATTCGGAATTGTGTTTTTTTAATTCAGGATATATAGCTGGAACAATAGTAGTTATTGCTGTTTTTATTCTTATTAGACTTATATTTATTTTTATTAGAAGGAATAAAAAAGCTGGTGGTGTGAAAGTTGCCACTAAATATGGTTCTTTATTTATTGCGACTCATGCAATTAGTGATTTAGTTCATTCTATGGAAAGAGATTTCCCGTCTTTGAAAATTGCTAAAGTCTATCTTTATGAAAACAAAAAACTATATTTCTCTCTTGAAATCAATGTTACTTTTCATATGCAAGAAGAAGGTTTGCCAAATATTGTGACAGAGTTACAACAGTCTGTCCTAGATAAATTAGAAAATGTATTTGGAATTGCAAATGTTAAAACTATTAATGTTACAACGACAAAAGCAAACTTAACTTAAAAATCACGAACTTTTGATGCAAAGAAGTCATATTAGATGAATAGAAAAATAATACTTGCTTCGGCTTCACAAAGAAGAAAGGATTTACTTAAAAAATATAATTATAATTTTTCTATTGTCCCATCTGGCGTTGAAGAAATTTCAGATGGGGTTTACTATAAATATGTTCCGATTTATAATGCTGAACTCAAAGCAAACGATATTTCAAATAAATATCCCAATGATATTGTTATAGGAGCTGATACTGTTGTAGAATTAGGGAATAAAACTCTAGGAAAACCTAATGACATTGAAGATGCTATTCAAATGGTAAAAAGCTTATCAGGCAAAACTCATTCAGTTGTAACTTCCGTTTGTGTTATTATAAAATCTATTTCTTACAAAATAATTTTTTCAGAAATATCAGATGTCACATTTAAAGAATTAACTACTAATGATATAAAAGCATACTTCAAGTTAATTAATCCATTAGACAAGGCTGGTGCTTATGCAGCACAAGAATATCGGGATATGATTATTGATTCAATTGATGGCGATATTGAAAATGTAATAGGTTTACCTTGTTCCAAATTAAATATTATATTAATCAACCTATTAAAATAAAATTATGAATAATTCTTTAAACTTTGATTTTCTAGTTATAGGCTCTGGTATTGCAGGGTTGTCTACTGCTTTGCACTTATCGCAACAAGGTAAAGTTGCAATTGTAACCAAACGAAATATCGAAGAATCAAATACAAAATATGCTCAAGGTGGAATTGCTTGCGTTATAGATAGACTAAATGATTCCTATGAAAAACACTGTGCTGATACATTACTTGCAGGAGGGAATGTTTGCGATGAAGAGATTGTTCGTAAAATAATTAAAGAAGGACCTGTGGCTATTGAACATTTAATATCCTTAGGAATTAAATTTACAAAATCTAATGAAATGAATAGTAGGACAAAAAGTAATGATTTTGATTTGGGTAAAGAGGGAGGTCATACAGAAAGGCGAGTTTTACATGCAGGTGATATAACTGGATTTGAAATTGAAAAAGGACTTGTTGAAGGTTGTAAAAAAAATAGTAATATTGAAATCTTTGAAAAATATATTGCGATTGATTTATTAAGTTCAAAATCTAATAATAATTCTAATGAAAATAGTATTCAAGGTGCTTTTGTCTTAGATATTGATAATAATAAAGTTATTAGTTTTACTGCTGGATCTACAATTGTTGCTTCTGGTGGTGCTGGAAAAATTTACTTATACACAAGTAATCCTGATATCGCTTGCGGATCTGGTGTTGCAATGTGTTATCGTGCTAATGCACAAATCGCAAATATGGAGTTTTTTCAATTTCATCCTACTATTTTATTCCATCCTGATGCTAAATCTTTTTTGATTAGTGAAACTGTTCGAGGGGAGGGGGGGACTTTAAAAAAAATTACTCCTGATGGAAAATTTGTTGAATTTATGGATGAATATCATAAACTCAAAAGTTTAGCTCCACGAGATATTGTAGCAAGAGCTATTGATAATGAGTTAAAGAAAAGTGGCGATGATTGTGTTTATATAGATATTACACATCGTGATGAAGAATACTTAAAAAAACGCTTTCCTAATATATTTGAGAAGTGTATGGAATATGGTATAAATATGTCAAAAACTCCTATTCCAGTTGTTCCTGCTGCACATTATTCATGTGGTGGAGTTCAGACTGATGTTAACGGTTGGACTGGAATTACTGGTTTATATGTAGTTGGAGAAGCTGCGCATACGGGTTTTCACGGTGCGAACAGATTGGCTTCAAATAGTTTACTTGAAGCTTCAGTCATTTCAAAATTAGCAGCTATTGATATATCTAAAAAAGTTGAAGGTTTCAAGAAAATACAAGCAAAACAAGAAGTTCAAAAATGGACTTGTGGAGATGCAACTAACTCTGATGAGTTAGTTGTTATATCGCATAATTGGGATGAAATACGCCGTTTTATGTGGGATTATGTTGGTATTGTTAGAACACAAAAGCGTTTAGAACGAGCTAAAACTAGAATAAGAAATATTCGTTATGAAATAAATCGTTATTATTGGGATTTTAATATAACATCTGATTTAATAGAATTAAGAAATATTGCATCAGTCGCAGAAATTATTATAGATAGTGCTTTGCAAAGAAAGGAAAGTAGAGGTTTACATTACAATTCAGACTATCCTAAAACATCTGAAAAGTATAAAAATACAATTATAGAAAAAAATAAGGAGTTTTAAAAGATGCATCCAAACGCATTCAATATATGGATATTACATATCCAATGGTATGGTATTATGGCAGCAGTGGGATTTTTAGTTGCAGTATCGGTTTTACAGGCGAATAGACAACATGTTAAAATGTCAAAAGCAGAAGTTTCAGATGTAGGGCTTTTTGCATTAATCGCAGGAGTTTTAGGCGCTAGGATTTTATATGTTATGCGTTTTTGGGATACTCAGTTTAAGTATCAATTAGGAAAAATTATTCGTATTGATGAAGGAGGTCTTGTTTTCTTTGGAGGATTTATACTTGCAACTTTATTTTTAATAATCTATGCTAAAAAGAAAAAAATATCATTAATGGCATTATTAGATATTTTTGCACCTGCACTTGCTATAGGTCATGCCTTTGGTAGGATTGGTTGTTTTCTAAATGGTTGTTGCTTTGGAAAGCCTTGTGATGCTAGTTGGGCTGTAACTTTTCCAAAAGGATCTATTCCTGCAACAAAATACCCTGATATATCAATTCATCCTGTGCAACTATATGAAACTGCTGAGAACTTTATATTATTTATAATTTTATATTTTTGTGTGAAAAAACTAAAAAAAGGACAAACAGCTGCTATTTATTTAACATCTTATGGTATGTTACGATTTACAAATGAATTTTTTAGAGGAGACCATCATCAAGTTGATATTTATTATGGCTTAACGCCTGCTCAAATAAAAGCACTTATTTTTGTGCCTATTGGAATTATTTGGTTTATTGTTTTAAAGGTTAATGCTAAAAACAATTCAAAGAAAAAAACTAAAAAGTAAAAAATAT
>JAOZMT010000135.1 GCA_029934175.1 Victivallales bacterium
TTACCACAGATAAAAAAATAAAAATCTGTGTTTATCTGAGTCTATCTGTGGTTCAGTTAATCATTAAGGTTGTAGTTAGAAAAAATATAAATAAAATCAATCCTAAAAATCCTGTCAAATACATATTTTAAACAGGTTAAATTATTAAATTGTCAAAATTAATAGGACAACTGTTTTTAAAGAGGATACAAAATATGAATTCTTTTATTTTTTCTGAACAGCTGGTCGTATGTAAATAAGCTCTTGCAATGATGAATTCCAATTTTCATAATTTATGAACAGTAACTGCTCAACTGGGATATGATCTATGAATTGAATTTGTGAAGTATCAGAGATAATACTTTTTATTGCGTTCTTTTCACTCTCTAATGCAACAATCATATCATTTGAATCTAAAACACTTAAATCTGATATTATTTGCTGTGTTGTTAAGTTTTGTTCTATATTTTCAACTCGGTATGAAACCAATTCTTTTTTCTTAGCATCATAAATAACTGATATTGGACTTGTAGTGTCAATGCTATTTGCTATTGCTAAACCAGATGGAATTGTTCTTGTTCTGATATGCTCCTTTTCAAAAGCAAAACCTAAAATAACAGATGAAGCTATTCTCATTCCTGTAAAACTTCCAGGTCCTGAACCTACAGTCCACTCTTTTATATCTTTTAATAAAATATTATTATCTTCTAAATTTGAAAATATCCAACTTAAAAAAGTTACAGCCTCTCGACCTTGTAAATGTTTATAAGATTTAAAAACAATCTTTTTTTCTTCTACTAAACCAACTGCTAATGCTGCTTCACTTCCTGAAAAATCTAATGCTGCAGAGTACATATTTTATTCATCCTCCTTTTTACTTCCTGTAAATAAATTTTTTATATTAGTTAATTTTCTCCACTTAACTTTATCTCCTTTACCAATTAATTCAGCACGCATTAACCAACTAATTGGAGATAATACTTTTGATATAATAGATCTCTCTTTCATTATAGTGCTTTTGACATCAAATTTATATTTTTTTGTATTTAAAAAATATTTACCATTGCCACTCATAGAAATCATTGTTCCATCTGTTTTAAGATTCTCGACCTTAACATAATCTCCCTTAAAATTTAAATCAGCTTCTACTTTAGATATTTTGCCTGATGTATTTTCTTTACCAAGTAATTGACTAAATGGGGCAACAATAGGGTTTGTCCATAAATTAGCATTTGCAAGCGTAACTTTCCCTAGTCCTGTCATATCAACTTCATCATCAGGACATTCTCCAAAAACAACATTCAACTTACCAGTCAAATCTCCACCTTCTTTTAAATCTCCAATTTTCCAACCTTGATCTGTTACTAATGGGACTAATTGAACATCTGAAAATTTAAGTTTCATTGTTTTTATATCTTGTTCATCAAAAATATAATCTAATTCAATAACTCCACCATACGCATCAGCTTTTAAATCTACCAATTCTAAATAATGACTTCTATATCTTAACACTGCATTTCCATTCTTGAATTTTATATCATCCCAAGTTCCTACTTCATCTTTAAATAAAATTTCTAATTCATCTTGCGTAACATTAACTATTGCTAATAAATCATAAACATCTAATTTATTAAATTTACCATGAGGATGTTTGACTGTCGCAGTTGTAACAAAATTAGAATTATCAAAGGAGTCTTTTTTGAAGTTTCCAATTATATTAACCTTGTATTCTGGTCTATCTACTAAAGTAAAAATATCGTTCGCTTTTTTAATCATTTCTGGTTCTAAAAAAGCTAGTATTTTATCGTAATGTGCATTGAATTTATATTTACTTTTAATTGTTTTATTCTTCAAGTCAATAGACGCAGATAACTCACAATAATCTTCATTACCTAAATCAAACTTAACTTTTTTCAAAGTAAATGTTTGACCTGTAATTATAGTATGTATATCCGCATTATTTATTTCACCTTCATTAAATTTCAATTTAGGGGTTAGTAAATGAAAGTCGCCTAGAAATTCATTATCATAAATTGACTTTTTATATAATGCTCCATTCAATTTTATTAATTTTGTTGTAGGAAATTTAAATTTTTTATTAATTCTTTCTATTATTTCATTTGAATAAAGCTTTAAAATTTTATCTTTATCTGCATTAATATCGAATGTAGTTGATAAAGCCTTTGTTTTCATATCAAAAGTTCCACGAATAATTGCATATTCTTTCTCTGACATTGATATTTTAAGTTTTGAAATTGATAAGAAATCTGAATTAAAATAACATTCACCAATTGCAGATTGAAATGCTATATCATCATAAGTAAACTTTGGCAAAGCAAAAGATAATTCTCCTTGATATTTTGGATTTGCAATATCTTTTAATTCAAGAGAAATCCCACCTTTTAACTTAAATGGATTATCAGTCCATTCCAAATTATGCTTAAATGGGCTTGTCACTTTTTTTTGTTCTAGAATTGCTTGCAACTGATCTAAGTATATACTGCTTTCAAAATCAACAAATAATTTTTTATCAGAATTATCCCAATGTCCATTTAAATGTAAAGTATTTAAAGAATTAGATTTAATGCTGATATTTGAATCTTTAAAAGCTATAATATCCTTATCAATCTTGAGAGATGTATTAAGTTTTTTCAAATATATATTGTCAATCATAAGATCATTTACAGTCAATTCTATTTTTCCACTTGCATTATCAATATTTTTGTTTGTATTATAAAGAATGCGTCCTTTTGTTTTGATTTTAGATAAGTCATTTGTTGCGATTTGTGCATATTTCTTAATATCTTTAGGCAAATAATTTAAAATGGTATCTGGTTTTACACTAGCTCCAAATGTTGTATTAAAATCTCCAGTTTTAAGATTCCAAACTATTTGTGTTCCTATGTTTTGTCCTTTAGGTAAATTAATATCTAATTTTTGGACATCTAGAATATTATTTTTATAATTTAATTTAGTTTCTATTTTTTCACATATTTGTTGTTTTATTTCAATATTTTCAACCTTGATATCTGCGATTATTTTACTGTTTTTTAAATCGTTTAAATTAGAGTCTAATTTTATTGAAGAATTTATTTTAGAAGAGTTTGAGATTTTTATATCCTTTAAATAGTCTTTAGGAATATACGGATATATAGTTTTTAAGTTTAAGTTAATATTTCCATCAAAATTTAAATTTTTATTCTGTAAATTATAAATACAGTCAAACATCGCCTCTTCTTCTAATTGTTCTATTTCTACATTTTGGCAAGTAATAATATTGTTTTGATAAATGATTTTGGCATTGAATTTTGAAAAAAGAAACTTATCATATCCTACTTTTGGAGCAATAAATGATGCATTTATAATATTTTTTTTATCATCAGCAAAATCTAAAACTAAATCTAAATTCACTTCTCTTGGGACATCTTTTTCAATAATGATTTTTGAAAGAATATCTTTATATTTTTCTATAATATTTTCTTGCGAGTTGTGCAAAATGGAATCAATGTTATAGAATTTCCCTGAAAGATTGAGCTTTGTGTTAAATGCATTTAAAACAACTGGTTTTAAAAATATATTATTATCTTTAAATTTCAACGAAATATAAAAATTCTCCAAAAGCAATTTTTTTTCATTTAGCACAGGTCGCAAAGATTTATCAATTTTGCAAATAACAGAGCAACCTGCGAACTGTGCAGATTCTAATAATTTAATTCCTCCCAAAGAAAAGGTAGGATTTAGTTTTAAATAAGCTTTTTTTGCTCTAATTTCTGATTTGTTATTCTTGCCAATTATTTTTAAATTTTTTATTTCTATGTTAGAAAAAATTCCACATTTTATACCACTTGCAGAAAATTCATAATCTTTATCTGATATTTTTTCTAAAATAACATTGCGAAGGACACGAGGCACGCCACGAGTGCTAAACCAATGATTTGCAAACATTACACCAATAATAAAGATTGCTAAGAAAATACAACCCCATAAAAGAACAGTTCGTTTTTTTAAATTTTTTAATTTTCTAAATAGTTTTTTCATATACAAATAAATTTATAGTGTTTTCTGACTTCATAAATCGAGCGCCAGCTATTTTCTTGGAACGATTAATACTCAATGATATAACTTCACTATTTACTTCTTTTAGACAATTTGTTAACGCAGAAGTTGTTTCAAGTAAAACAGCACTTGCAACCATAATTCCGCCAGGTAACAACATCTTAAAAGCAGATTCTGCGATTTGTGCAATATCTTGTCCGCCACCACCTATAAAAATAGCTGATGCTAAAGGTAATTTTGCGACTTGTGCAAGTGAGTTATCACAAATAGATTGAATATTATTTAATCCAAAATTCTTAATGTTTTGCTGTATCATTTCTTCGCGTTCTTTTTGTTGTTCAATAGAATAAACCATAATGTTTTTATTTAAACTTGCAATTTCAAGTCCTATAGAGCCACTTCCTGCTCCTAAATCCCACATTACCCCACTTCTTAATCTTAATTTTGATATAATAATTGCACGCACTTCACTATGTGTTATTAATCTATTTTCGTGAACAAATATTGAATCTTGCAAACCTAATGCCAATCCTGGTTTTTGAATAAATTTATCAACAGGAAGTAACATCAAAACAGAAAGTCCACTAATTTTAAAATTAACTATTTTTCTTAATTTTTCAATAATAACTTTTTCATTGTCACTTCCTAAATTTTCTCCAACAGCAGCAAGTCTATCACTTGCATTTGGAAAATTTTTGAGAAGTTCTTGAGCTATTAATGGGACTGTTCGTTGAGAATCCGAATAAATAACAGGTAATTCTGCATTAAGGATTTCACGCCAAGGTAAATTTGAATTTCTTCCATGTAATGAAAAAAAAGATGCCTTTTCCCAAGGCTGACAAATTTTAGAACATAGAGATTGCATTGCTGAAATATTAGGATAAATTAGGATTTGGTTAAAAGGTAAGCTTGTTTTGAAAAAATTTGCTACTCCAAAAAATAGCGAGTCGCCAGAGGATAATATTGTTATATCTTCTCCTTTTTTGATTCTTTCTAATAAACCATCTGCAATTGATATAAAATTTTTATCAAGGACTATTTTTTCACCAACAAAGTCAGGAAAAAAATCAAGTAACCTTTGTCCGCCAGCTATGACTTTAGCCGACAAAACTAATTCATTAATAAAAGCAGTTAATGATTGTTCGTTTAAACCGCAACTTACAATAGTTAACTGCCCTTGTTCTTTCATTATTTTTTATTCAACGAAGATAAAAGAGTTGCTGTTATATCAAGAGATTGGTCAAAATACACTACTGATGATAAACCATTCGCAGTTTTACCTGAACTGTCAATAACAATAGTATATTTTTTATCTTTACAATATGCTGTTACAAGATTTTTTATTTCATCAATAAGTTTTTTTCTGACTTGCATAAACTCATCCATTAATTCTTTTTTCTTGTCACGATTAAAAGCTACTATTTCTTGTTCTTTTTTAGCAAGTTCTTGCTCTTTAATATTCATCTCTCCAATCTTTATTTTTCTAGTTTCAGGACTTAAAGCTATACTTTGAGATGCTACTTTTAATTCTTCTAATTCTTTTTTTAAGCTTTTATGCTGACTTATTGCGTTTTGTGCATATTGTTTAAAAGCATCAGTCTTCTTCTTGAATTGTGTTTCTGCTAATTTTGTCTTATAGTAATCAGCAAATAACTTTTCCATATTAACCACGCACATTGCACTTTCTGCAAATAATGAAAAAGAACATAAAAAAGCAAGTAATATTAATTTTTTCATTTTTTTACCTTGATTTTTGTAAGAATTTTATTAATAAAAACTTTTAAACTTTTTTTCTCATCTTTTAAAATAGTTTGAAGTTCTCCATAATCAAAAAATAATCCGCCACAACCTGTGCAATGATCCAATTCAACGCCACCTCGTTCTATCTTGACAATTGCATCTGCATTACATTTTGGACATATAGTGCCTGCTAAAACAGCAACCCCATTTTCATTTGCTCTTTCGACTTTTAATTCTGCCATTAATTGTAACTTTGCTTTTCTTTCTCCATAAAGCAGCATTTCCAATTCTCCTTTGTCTAACCAAATACCACGACAATCTTTATTGTGACAGCGATCAACTAAAACTCCTTCCAATTCACTTTTTACCATATCCTCATGACAACGATAACATCTCATAACTTGACTCCTTTTTTTATTTTATTTTTTGCATAATTCGCAATTTACTTCTAAATATATAATAGATTTAGAAAAAATCAATTATTAATTAAAAAAAGTTTAATTTTAATTTTTTTATACTGCCTTTGGCACATTGGTGTTGTTCCTCACTTCGACCTTAGGCAGAGTTCGTTCACGACGCTTTAGCGAG